>JBCCEO010000081.1:0-16527 GCA_039030255.1 Planctomycetota bacterium
GACGATCGTCTTATCAATGAGACAAGTCTCAAGGATACAGTGAATGCGAATCAAAAGTGGGGACCATCGAATCCCTTTCATCATCCGCAGTTCATCATCGTGAATCTCGCCTTGGGCGGGCAGAATGGTGGTGATATGGAGAAAGCAAAACTTCCAGCTGAATACGTCATCGATTACGTGCGTGTTTATCAGAGGCCTCAAGATAAACAATTTGTAGCGGCCGATAGATATGTCCCGCCAGCGGAGGTGGTGACGAATAAGGTAGGCATCCATCACTTCAGTGAACTACCAACTGCGGTCAACAAAAAGTGCGGTTGGGAGAAGGGAGCCGATTCTCGCTGCTACGCCTGGAAGTCTGGCGGACGAGAGTCGGTTGAAATGGTCTTTCAAAAGCAAGGCGCATTCGAAGGCGAGGTAGCCCACAAGTTTATTCTACGCAGCGGTTGGAGTCGCTGGTTACTGGAAATGGACCCCGATTATGGTGCTGGTGTTGCGGATCTGTCAGAGTTCAAAGTCCTCCGATTCGCACTCAAGTCACAAGACGCGAAAGATTGGGAGTCTTTTCGCGTGATCATCGAAAGTAACAATGGCAAGTATTTTGGCACCTCGATGCACTCTATTGGTTTCAAGCCTGATGGCAAATGGCATCTATGCTCGATCGATTTGAGTGAGGTCAAGCGGAGCGGCGTTGATCTTTCCAAGATCAAGACGCTATTCGCTGTCGCTTGGGAAGGCGGAGTTTCGAGCGGCGAGTACTTCATGCTGGACGATCTTCATTTGGAGTAAACGCCCGCGGCTGTGCAATTCTGACGAAAATGTGCGTCCTTTTCTCCGTCCCTCCGTCTATCAGGGTGAAGTAAGAAAACACCACAGAAAAGGAGCACACTATGTCCAATTCCACCGTTCAATTCCCAACCGAACAACGCGTTCACATTACCTTGGCAGTCTCCAATCTTAAGAAGTCAGCCGAATTCTATTTGAATCTGTTCCGCGTTTTTCCGACTAAGACTCGCGAATCATATGCCAGATTCGAAGTCGTCGAGCCGCCATTGAACTTGTCTTTAATCGAATCTGCGAAGGCGAATGGGCATTCGGATCCAATCTCCCATTTTGGAATTCAGCTAAAATCAGCTGAGGCCCTAGCGTCCGCAAAGTCACGAGTCGAGTCATTAGGGCTCGCGACTCAGAAAGAAGAATCAGTCAACTGTTGCCATGCAGTCCAGGACAAATTCTGGATTGTCGATCCCGATGGATTTCGATGGGAGTTTTTCGTTGTACTGGAGGACAACGTAAGCGAAACATCAGAAGAAGGTCAAGGTTCCACGGTGAATGAAAGTGAAGGAATATGTTGTCCAACGTCCAAACAGCAACCATGTTGTCCGTGCTAACTAGGGGTATCCAGCCTTGAACGCCACACAGAAAGTTTGGGATGAATTCAGCACTTCACTGCGAAGTTTCATTCGGCGACGCGTCCAGGACGACAGTGTCGCCGATGATCTGCTGCAAGAAGTATTCGTGCGCATTCACGATCGAATGGACTCTTTGAATGACGAAGATCGAATCGCCCCCTGGGTATTTCAGATCGCGCGCAATGCAATTACCGATCATTACCGACGAAAGCGAGAAGTCGAGCTTGGAGATCATCAGGAGCAGCCTGAATCTGAAAGCGAAGTGCAGAACCTGAATGCTGAGGTGGGGAACTGGCTCGCAGACCGAATCGAAGAACTGCCCGATGAGTATCGCAGCGCGGTTCGTCTCGCGGAAATGGAAGGCGTCAAGCAAAAAGAAATTGCTGCACGAAGTGGGTTGTCAATTTCAGGAGCAAAGTCACGAGTCCAGCGCGGTCGCAAGCTACTTAAGGATCAACTACTACAGTGCTGCCATTTTGAATTTGATCGTCGTGGAAACGTGATCGACTATAAGCCCAGCTCCAATTGTTCAGATTGTTGTGGACTGGATGGATGCTCCTCCGGTTCCTGAATTGCTATTCATGAACCCTACGACAGTGAGAATGGCTGCGGCCAGCATGGGGCGCGCCGCGTTTATGAAGTCCACGGAGTCGATGAAGTTTGAATACTGCAAATGGACGTCCCAAGCTAAATGAAAGCATCCAGCAGCCACGGCGACAAATAAGATCGCCAGGCCACGCAAAAGAATGCTGCGTTTGTGCCTTCGCAGGAGAAGAAAGGTAATGAAGACGACCACTGTCATCAAGGCCGCTCCAGTAAATGCGTCCGAGATGCGCAGCGAAGTCAAATACTGCGCAATATCTGGGTTCGTGCTCATCACGCATGTCATCAGAGCTGCCCCAAAAACGATCCACTCAAAAAGCATGGTCAGTGAAAAACTGCGTCCCGATTCAAGCCTGCTGGGCTTCTCGCGGCCTTTGGGATGTTTGTAGAAAATCAAGACGGGCAGCATCAACAATGCCACTGAAGCGCTCGTTTGAACAACCAAGCTTTCTAAATAAAAGCTCGTGCATTGGTTGATCGCCACCAAGTAGACAAGAAGCAGGTAGGCCGTAGGAAGGCGAAAGCGTTGCCAAGACAATCGATGCTGCGCAGCGCTGTAGAAGGTGAGTCCAATTCCCCAAACGATGGCTAGGGCGATGAGTACCTGCCACGCGAGTCGACTGTGATTTCCATGATGTCCGCTTAGCGCAAGACGCATTGCAAGAAAACATATTATTGCGGCGGTTAACAAAACGGAACGCAAAAGGTTGCTTGTATTTAGCTCAGAGCAAATGCGTAGCAACAAGATGACCCACGCGGTGATGCCGGCAACAAGCAGTCCTATGATCCATCGATGACCTGCTCGGAGATTGACTCTGCGAACAATCTCTCCAGATTCTTTATCCACGTAATGGACGATGTCATCCCAGCCAACAAAAATGACTTGGCTGCCGTCGACGCTGTATCGAATTGCATCGTGAGAAAATCCACAGGTGGGCGGGAATTCGAAACTGCTTAGGACTTGTCCCGTGTCAATCGATCGCACTTCCAAAGTGGGCGGCCAGTTGACGGGGTACAAAGCGTAAAACCGGTCCTGGATGATCAAACATTCGTCTTCCCAAATACCCAAGACCAGTCCATTCCATGAGCCCGAGATAGGTAACTTGCGACCTGAGCGAAGCTCGAAAGCCGAGAGCGTTTGCCGCTCATCGTAGAATCGGAGTACCGAACCGTAGGTGTCCCATCGCAATTCCGATGGAGCTCTGGCTTGCTGAATCGGAATCGAACTCAGGATAGTGCCCGTGGCTGCATCGCGAGCAATGATTTGCGCTGCATCCAAATCTACCGTTGCGATGATTCCTTCGGTTAGTCCTAGCTCGGCATCCGCAGGAGCCTCCCAACGTGAAATTTCTTGCTTTTTGGAATCGAAGAGTAGGAGCAGTTCAACATCAGGCGTGAGTCGGCGATGCTTTGGGATGCCGAGTTGCTCGATGATCGAAGCGGCTTGACCGTAAGGAAGCCTCGCAATGGTGCAATCGCTTCCGGGAATCTCATCGTAAAGGCTTGGAACTCCGCCAGATAACCCGCCTTCGTCGAATTGCCTGGAAACAAACTCCATCGAGCCCGTTTCGCAATCCAATCGATACTCGCGGATCACTCGACTGGGCCAGCGGTAGTTGCCTTCGTAGAAGTCATGGCGGATCTTGAGAATCGTCTCACTCTCCCATTCCACTTTTTGCCAAGCCTTTTGCCACGCCGATTCATATTCGGAGAACGTGAAATGAATGGCCAGCCAGCGAAATCCGAGCAGCAGCAGCGGAAAGGTTAGCACCAGGACCACCACCCTGCGATTGCAGAGGCGCATCAAATAGCAGTAGCCGACAGGATTCCACATGGGTCGTTCAGCAGAAAACAGCTTCAGAGAATGAAGTTCAACAAAGAAAGACGCGACCCACCGGTTCGTCTAATGATCAAAGCGTTTCGATTTCTTTAACAAAAAAGCGTTTCGGAAGAATTTGACAGAAGAAAGGATTTCCAGCCGTCGTAACGGACTAGAAAAACTATTTCTTCGGACCAGGCAGACGACTGGATGGAATGTCGGCGAGTTGAATTTGATAGGCTAATTCTGCTTCCAATTCGACCAGTGTTTGTCGGTAATTTGGGTCTCCAGCAACGTTGGTCGTTTGAGTTGGGTCCTTTTCGCGATCAAAGAGCTCTACTTGGATTCCATCGCTCGAAGTAGCCACCTTGGTGTAGGTGTAGCGTTTTGTTCGGACACCATAATGATCCGGCGCACCCCAGTAAGTATAAAACTGGCTCTTCCGCCAACTCTTGGGCGATTGGCCCTTCAGGATCGGTACCATACTCGCGCCTTGCATGCTGGCTGGCGCAGCAATTCCGGCCAGTTCCAGCAGCGTTGGTGCGACATCAATGTTGGCGCACAGGTCATTGCTGACGCTGCCAGGCGCGGTGACCTTCGGGTAGCGAATCAAAAACGGCATGCGAATGGAGGTTTCGAGTATCAGACGCTTGTCGTACAAGCCGTGTTGCCCCAGCCAGTAACCTTGATCGGAGGTGTAGATCACGATCGTATTCTCGGCCAGGTTTTCCTGATCCAAGTAGTCGAGGACGCGTTTCAAATTGTCGTCATTTCCCTTCGCGCATCGAATGTACTTGTGAATCATGTGCTGGTAGGCGACTCAGATTTTGTCGCGATCGCTGTCTTTGACATGCTCCCACATCGCATTCGGAGGATCGTCGGCCAAGTGCCGCAAGTAGTAATTCGCATCGCCTTTGCCCCGTTTGTTCGATTGTGAGCCCGAGTAGAGCATGTGGAATTTAGTGCGATGTAAAAATTCCTTTTTCAAGTAAGAATCGGAATTGCGGATGTCCTCGTACAACGTTGCGGGTTCGGCGACTTCGACCTCGGATAACAAATCGTCGTAACGCGGAGCATGTCCGTAATCATGGTGCGGCGCTTTGAATTGCAGGCACATCAAAAACGGCTTTTCGCGATCGCGTTTCTGCAGCCAATCTAAGGCGATGTCGGTATAGACATCCGTCGAGTATCCGGCACGTTTTTTCCATGTGCCTTCTGATCCGCTGAAGCTTGGATTGAAGTAGCTGCCCTGCCCTTTCACTACCATGTGTTTGTCGTAGCCCTTGGGCTGACTTCGCAAATGCCATTTGCCAACTAAGAATGTTTCGTAGCCCGCCTTTTGTAGCTCGACGGGGTACTGAGGCGCATCCTCGCGGATTGAACCGTTGAGACCTGTGACGCCGTTGCGATGGCTGTACTGCCCGGTCAGAATCGAAGCTCGACTTGGCGAGCAAATCGAGTTGCAGCATACGAATTCGTCGAATCGCATTCCTTCTTTAGCCAGCCGATCGATGGCTGGCGTTTTCGCGTGATCTTTCAGGTAACTCCCGTAGCACGAAATTGCTTCATAAGCGTGATCATCGGCTAGCACGACGACGACATTGGGTCGTTCCGAGGCTGAGGTCGTGAAGTCGTCTATGCCGCATAGCAAGACAAGCCAAGCAGACACGCAAAAACGAAGCAGTAGCGGAAGACGATACATGGCAAATCGAATACAGAAAAGTAGGGATCTAGGCGTTGGGAGAAGTCTTATATCGGAAGATATGGTACTCGAATGAATTGGGACTTCTTCTCTATTCTAGCATTCAACGTCTCGTATGGTTTAGCAAGATCGCCAAATTGGCGAGCAAACACTTAGCTGGAACATTAAGATGCGCGGCAGCGTGTGATCGGTCGGGCGACAGACCGAGACGGCTCTGCTTTATATTGCGTTGCTTCATCTCTTTAGAAAGTCTCTTTCTACTTGAGTCTGAGTTGAAGACCTTTGGCGCCGTCGACTATCACAGCGGGCTTCGATTCGTTGGATGGTCGTGGGATCTTAGAGAAGCGATCTATGTTTGGGTCCCAAAGATAATCGTAGTCGTCGTTCGGTGCGTGGAGGGCAAGATTGAGACGACCCTCTGCATCAACTTTAGACGCCGTAAAGATTCGCCGTCGCCCAGATTGATCCCAACGAAAAGCTAGAACTTGTCCGCTATCGATGGGCTTTCCTTCGCTATCACTTAAGATAGCTTTCACCAATCGCTCTGGATACATTTCGATGGTTGGCAAACGGAATTCCTTTGCTTGCGGGACTTCCACCTTCGAAAACAACTTCTCATCTTTTTGTTCCATTTGCTTCCGCAAGAAGCTCCCTGAATCGGATTGATAACGAGACTCAACGACATCGATCTTATATACATCAGGTACGAGCTTGATTGAAAACTGACCTCGATTATCCGTTGTGCAGTCAAAGAACTCACCATCGGAATTGATGGAAACGAGCGCGTTTCTTACGGGTTTGCCGTTGGTGAATCTTAATTCGCCCAATACGTTCACCAAAGGTTTCAACGGAAGTTGGACTTGCAGCGCATCACCCACTTCGAGCTGCAAACTCAGGATTTTTGGTTTTTGGATTCTGTACTCGGAATCTGGTGAATGCGAATCACGGATTCTAATTTGTCCAGCGGCAATAGCGGGAACCTCAAAACTGCCATCGCCCTTGAATTCTGTTACGGTCGCTCTTCCCTTTGCTCTCGACATCTCTTTTCTCGCTTCCGGTGGCAACGAGTAGCTGATGTTGGGCAGAGAAGTAAACTCGAGTTTCAAGCCTTCGAGAAGTTTTGGATTGTCGGTAACAACCTTTCCCGTGATTCGGGCCACGCCTCGCACTTTTATATGGGGTTTAGGATTGCTGACTATTCCTTTGATTGGCGAGCCAAGAACTTCGACTTCCTGCTGTCCAAGCGTCGGTGTATGAACAACCAAGCTTCCGGTTTCTTTACCAGGAAAACCTGCCAAGGCTACTTCTCCGTCCGCGTTAGAATTCACTGTGAGCCGCTCTCGGAGTGCCTTCGGCAGCGGCTGATAGTTCAATCCTGTTGCACGTACCGAAACACCCGAGAGTCTTCGTTCGCCGAGTAGGACGACTAAGGGCTTCCGTTCAGCTCTTACAAGATTGAAGTCATTCTGCTTCATGCAACTTGCAAGGGTCCTGAATGCCAAGTTGTATTGCGGATGGTAGACCCAGACATAACGTGTTGTGTGGTAGCGGTCGTCTTCACTAAGCGTTAGTTCGTAGTTGCCCTCGCTGTCGCTCTGCGTCTGAAAACTCTCACCGCTGCTGGATTCAAAATATATCGAGGCTTCGGCGACTGCAGATGGAATTCGATTCGCCTTGGTGAATTCTCCTGACAGTTTGCCTTTCAATAGGATTGGTTTGGAATTGTCTGCCTCTTGCGCCACGCAAAAGTTTGCAAGCAAAGGAAGAAGGAGAAGGCAAAACACGAACAGAAACCGTTGAAAGTGCATTTTTGTACTTTTGGCAATTTGAAAGTATTCGGTGAACAAGCAGAAACTAGGATGTTGTACGGGCCCACAGGAGACAATTCTAGTGTCTTTCTCAATTCATTTCATCGACAAAATTAGGCGAGGTCTCAGCTACGCAGAATCATGCAACGATGAGCAAGCTTAAGTAGGATTCTTGGTATATTGATCCGTTGCGAAGTAATCCATCGAAAGTTCTTTGCCTCACGCTTGCCCGTCGAGCAGTTTCGAAAGAGGAGTTGGGTATGGCCAAGAGAAGATCGTCTGATAGCACAAAGCGAAATGACTATTTTCCATGTATCCTCGTCGAGCAAGACGAAGACTTTAGCGTGATCTGTTCAGACTTGCATTACTTCGATGAGCACTTTTCACCGCGTGAGCCTGGAGGCTACAACGTCGAAAGTCTGGCGAAGAAACTCGTTAAAGAGAACCAGATCGAAGGGGTGAAATTTGATTCGGAGGCCAGCATGTTTTGCGCCTACTCCGACAAAAAGACTCCCTTAAAAAAACTCTGCGGGCTACTGCGAAAAATCACCGGCGGCGAAGCTAGACATCTCGCCAAGGAATCGCCCGAACCCAAAATCCCACTCGAAGAAGCGGAAGTACTCTTACTCCAAGGTTTCGTAGTTGGCAACGATGTGAAGGCGCAGAAAAAGTTTTTGAAGAACGTCCCCTGCCCTGCTCTGAGCAAGAATCAAGAGCAGTGGATGAAGTGGATTCAGTCGGGATCGGATGCCGAGAAAATCCAGGCTGCAAGAAAGATCAATTGCGAGGCTCGAACCAAAGTACGCCACTGGGAGCACTATCTTTCGCATCCACAGACGACCGAACAGTTGCTCACGCAGTGTGATCAAGAAGATGCACAGGGCAAAGTCTACATGGAGATTTTGTGGGCGCTTGTTTTTATCTGCGAGCGACATTTGCCAGACAATCGCTGTGAGGTGTATTTTCTGCGAGCGGTCGAGAACACGCAGGCTCAAACTCGCGCGCTCGGCATCATGGGCTTAGACTCGCTGGGACGGATCACCAAGAGACTGCTAAAGCCGATGCTGGATGACAAATCCAAGAAAGTTCGTCAGTGTGCTGAAATGCACCTGCGCTGGCTTGAGAAGAATCCAAGCCGCGGATCAAGCTATCCATCCTGGATGTTTGAAGCCAAACTTGTCAAATCCGCTCGAGCTAAGGTGCGGGCGAAAAAGTAGGCAGTCTTCGCCAGGGGCTTTTTCAGCTGCAGGGCACCATCATCCACAGCCATCGGCGGCTAAAGCCTGCACTCCAGCGATTGTTCCCGTGGACTTTCTGCGCCTAGAGCGCTAGACCAAATGCGACTTAGGAGTGAACATAGGGGCCCTGCCAACTCTCCTACTGGGATTCGGACGCTGGAAAAAAGCATGCCGGCGTTTTCCTGCTGGATGATTTCCAAGGCTTCTAGCGGCGACAAATCGCATAAGCCAGAGAAGAGAGCGGCAAAATGGCATTGATGCTGACCGATAAGGAAGAGACGATCAACTCGGAAGTTACAAGCCGCAACTCGAATGTAAAGGAACGGTTTCGCCAATGGTGGAACGAGCCCGGAGGTCCCGGTGCCTTGTTGGCTATCGCTTTGCCTTTAATGCTGTCGGCTGGATTTGTTTCGGTAACGCTCTTTACCGATCGTACGCTCCTGTATTGGCACTCGGAGAAGTCTGTCTCGGCAGCCATGGGCGGCGGAACCTTGTACTGGTCGATCATCTGCCTGCCAATGGGCATGCTGGGTTACATCAGTACCTTTGTATCCCAGTATCGAGGGGCCGGAAAGGAATCGCGGATTGGTGTCGCCTACCAACACGCACTGGCTCTAGCTTGGTCCGTTGTTCCGGTGCTAGTCGTTAGCATCTGGTTGGCCGATGATTTTTATCGCTGGTCAGGACACGAACAGTCCTTACTCGACTTAGAGGCCAGTTACCTGCGTATTCTGCTGATTGGCGGAATCGGAGTTCTCTTCTACAGCGTGCAAAGCGGTTTGTTGACTGGGCACGGAAGAACAGGGACAGTGCTGGCCATTGACGGTGTTGCAGCCTTGGTGAACTTAGGGTTGGACTTTGTTTTGATTTTTGGCTGGGGTCCGATACCTGAAATGGGGCTGGATGGTGCGGCAATCGCAACTACGGCGAGCTTCTGGATTAAGATTCCGATCGCGGCTTGGGTATTGAGACGCGACAAGACTGTTCGTGACCAGTACCAAGTCGGAACATGGCATGCTTGGGAATGGGATACGATTCGTCGGCTGTTTGTCTACGGTGGCCCTGCTGGATTGCAAATGTTGGCCGAGGCCGGGTGCTTTTCAGTGATCTTGCTCCAAGTTGGAAAATTGGGCGAGCTCGAAATGGCTGCAGCCACGCTGGCTCTGGGGCTGAACGTATTGGCCTTCGTTCCCATGATTGGACTCGGCATTGGTCTGGGCGTGCTAGTTGGTCAACGATTGACCGAAGGCCGATTGGACTTGGCGAAGAAGACAGTGCGCACGGCGATTGGAGTCACCGTTGCTTACACGGCATTCTTCGCTGCGTTATTGGGTCTCGCGCCGGAACTAATGATTTCGGTATACGCATGGGGGACGGAGCCGGAACGTTTTGAGCAGATGCGTTCGATGTTGCTTCCCTTGCTTAGAGTTATCGCGATCTATTGTGTCCTGGATGGTCTGCAGGTTGTATTTGTGGGTGCTATCAAGGGCGCGGGAGACACGCTGTTTGTGTTGTTGGCGACGATTCTGATCTCCATTAGCGCCGTATTCATTGGGATTTTGTGCCAAGAATACATAGGAGCAAGTCTTATGCTCTGGTGGTACGTTGTTGCCGGCTGGATTGCCGTCATGGGAATTACCTTCGGTGCTCGTTATCTTAGTGGCCGTTGGGAAACCAAGCGTGTAATTGAGGGCCACAATCCTGAGTAGGATTTTGATTCTCATTGCGCAGAACTTAGGATGCAGAATTGAGCTTCCCTAGCGCTTCGATTGCCTTCTCGATAAACAGGTAACTTCACTCTTCAAGGATTCATCTCGATGCAAACGATTGCTTGTCCCTACTGTCAAATGCAATATCGAATTGCCCCAGAAAACTTGGGCAAGCAAGTGCGTTGCCAAAAATGTAGCGATGTGTTTACTGCTGCCGTCGGTGGTGGAGGAGAGCCGCCGATTATGGCTCTTGATTCCCACACTCGAATTGCCGACGAGATTGATTATCAGATCTTTGGCGATGACATGCAGTATGCAGAGATTGTGCTCGATCCAGGTGAAGCGGTGATCGCGGAAGCAGGTGCGATGATGTATATGTCGGCAGGCATACAAATGGAGACTGTGTTTGGTGATCCAGGCAAGAAGGGCGATAGTTTTTGGAACAAGATGATGTCGGCTGGCAAGCGAGTGCTGACTGGCGAATCTTTGTTTATGACCGTGTTCACCAATACAGCACAAGCGCGAGAGACGGTTGCTTTTGGGGCTCCGTATCCCGGTCGATTGGAGGCATTGCACTTAGACAAGCTTGGCGGCGAAATTATTGCGCAGAAAGATTCCTTCTTGTGCGGAGCCAAGGGGATCGAAATCTCGATTGCTTTTCAAAAGAAGATTGGCGCGGGTCTACTCGGCGGCGAAGGCTTTATCATGCAGAAGCTTTCTGGCGACGGTATTGCCCTCATCCATGCTTGCGGCACGATGATGCACCGTGAGTTGCAAGCTGGTGAGACGTTGCGAGTCGACACGGGATGTATTGTCGCGCTTGGCCCTAGTGTGGATTATGACATTCAGTTCAACAGCAGCATCAAAAGCGCGTTCTTCGGTGGTGAAGGATTAGTATTTGCGACTTTGACCGGCCCGGGGCCGATCTGGCTCCAGAGCCTGCCATTTGCTCGGCTGGCTAGACGCTTCGCTACCGGTGCGAACTCTAGCAAAGGCGAGGGTTCTGTGCTGGATAACTTTGGCGGCCTCGGTGGCATGCTGATGGGCGACAACGATTAGGCCAGAGTCTTGGTTGTCTCGTAGCGGACGTCGTCAAGACTTTCGGCGATTTGGCAGCGGCTGCGAGGTATGCGGTGGTTCGGTGGATCAGGAAGAACCTCTCCGGGCTTCTAAGCTGCACGGCAGCGGCTAAAGCCTGCACTCCAGCGATTGTGCCCGTGGCCTCACGGCCAGCGGCCCAAAGTCTCAAGAAACTCGTAGCGGACGTCGTCAAGACTTTCGGCGATTTGGCAGCGGCTGCGAGGTATGCGGTGGTTCGGTGGAGCAGGAAAAACCTCCCTGGGCTTCTAACTAAGCTGCACAGAAGGCGGCTAAAGCCTGTACTCCAGCAATGGTCTGATTAGAGCCAAGACGCGGGGCGACTTACCTGAAAAATTTCAGCGGCGAGAATATACTGGATGGCAGCACTTGCAATTCCTCGCCTTGGTCAATGGCTCATGCTGCGCTTCCAGCCATTCATTCCGATTTTCGTACTCGTTAGTCTTCCTGGCGGACTGCTGCGGAGTTCGACTCGGGCCGACGAGCATCAGCAACTCTTTCAAACATTCTGCATCGACTGTCACCAAGGCGCCGAGGCTGAATCGAACTTGGACTTGTCCGAGCTGCTCAGCCAGTCGGAATTTGACGCAGAAGTAGTCTTCGAGAATCTTGCTACGCAGAAAATGCCCCCTGCGGAGGCCAAGCAACCCAATTCAAAAGAGCGGCTGGCCATGCTGGATTGGTTGGCCAAGCGACACGCAAGCTCACAGTCGCCCCAATTCCGCAGGATGAGCCGTCACGAGTTTGTGCATAGCATTAATGATTTGTTGGGCACCGAATTGGATCTGGCGGATCGCATACCAGAAGACCGTGGCACCTATGATTTTGATTCTGATCGAAGGATCAAACTAAGCCCTCAAATGTTAGGCAGCTACTTTGGGGTGGCACAAGAAATACTCGACCGTGCATTGCCAGAACAGGGATTTGCAAGAGAGCAACGTTGGGTAACCAACAAGCTCATGGATAGTCACAAAACGTACAACATCTACGTTCGCGACTACAAAGACGGCCTCCTTTTTTCCTGGACACGCGCGAACAACGGAAACAGCTACTCGTTCTTTTATGACAACTTTGATCCTCCGGTATCGGGTTGGTACGAGCTAACCTTCGAAGCGGCAAAGGTTGGCGACTTGGCAGGTGATGTGAGCATTCAAGTGCATTCGGGAAAGTACTACTATGCCGATGATCGTCCGCAGCCACAGAGATTGCTGGATGTCTTGTCCGTCGGGAGTGACAGCCTCCAAAAGTACTCGACGCGTGTGTTCCTGAATCCTGGCGAGAACGTGTCGGTGCATTGCTTCAGTGACGAGAACTTCCGAAAGAAAGATCCTCAGAAAGGAGCTTATATTCGGCAGCTCGAAGTCCGTGGTCCGTTGCAGGATGCTTGGCCGCCGTCGCGCTACCGGGCGCTTTTCGGTGAATTACCGGTTCGAACTGAGGGCGATGTTAGCGAAGGTAAGTTGGCGGTCGAGATCCAGAGATCACAGTCCACCAATGACTTGCGCTATATTTCCAATCTCCGGCGCATTGGTGGGACTACTACCGTTAGTAGCGCCCAGGCGGGCATGGAAAAAGAAAGGCTGCAGGATGGATCCAATCTCACTTTCTGGCACACTCGATTCAAGCCAACTTTGGCAGAACCGCCGCACTATGTGATTCTTGAAAACCCGACGAAGCATGAGATTGAGGGACTTTCTTACGCTGCCTGGTCGGGCGGCAATGGGAATGGTTTGGTGCAGCAGTATGAAATCTATTTCTCCGAGGATGGAACTTCATGGGTCGGGCCGATCGTTTCTGGTGAATTGGAAACACGACTTGCCAACGAACAGCCGATTCGATTTCCCAGGTCGACAAAGAGTCGGTTTATCAAGTTTCTGATCACCGAGTCATTTTCGATCGATGGTCGCTCATTGGCCTCGATCGGCAAGCTGGATGTCATGGTTAATTTTGAAGAAGCATCCATTTCCCGATCCAAGGTGATCGTCGATTCCCGCGACGCTGAGCATTTGAAGCAGGTCATTCGTCGATTTGCGGAACGAGCCTTTGTTTCCGAATTGACCGAGGCCGACTTATCGCCCTACTACGATGCTGCGATAAACACCCTAAACGCTCATGATGACTTCGTTCAAGCGGCGAAGGTTGGCTTTAAGGCCGTTCTTTGTTCCCATCGGTTTTTGATGGCTCCCGGCGAGCATTCCAGCGCGGCTCTCGCGCAGAAGGCTACGCTTGCGAGAACGCTGTGGCTATCAATTCCTGATGATGATCTTCGGGCGTCGGAACGGTCGCTGGCTGATCAGATTGACAGGATGCTACAGGATGATCGAGCAGAGCGAATGTTGCATTCCTTCTGCGACCAGTGGTTGAATCTGCGTTCTTGGAATAGAGTTTCGCCCTCTCTGAAGCTTTATCCGCGCTACGATGATCTGTTGGACTACTACTTGCCGTTGGAGACGAAAGCTTATCTTGGCCACTTAATTCGAGAAAACATGCCGGCCAGTCATTTGATCGACTCGGATTACTCCTTCTTGAATCAACGGCTAGCCAAGCATTACGAGTTAGACGATTTGCAAGGCCAGCAGCTGCGGAAGGTTTCGTTTCCCGGCGAGGTTCAACGTGGCGGATTGCTGACAATGGGTAGTATTCTCAAGGTCACGACAGATGGCTTCGATACCTCGCCGATCTTGCGCGGCGCATGGATTTCAAAGAATATTGTGGGGACTCCTGTCTCGCCACCTCCGGCTTCGGTCAAGGCGATAGAACCAGAGCATGGATCAGAGTCCGATTCCTTGCGCGAGCAAATTGAATCGCACAAGAACAATGAAACTTGTTACGCTTGCCATAAGAGTATCGATCCCTACGGATTTGCCTTGGAGAATTTCGACGCGACGGGGCAGTGGAGGAGTCAGTATCGGGTCGAAAAACCACACCAGGGTACCTTCACCTTCCGTCGGCAAGGCTACTATCGACTAGCGGGAAAGGTGGACGCTGCGGGCGAAATTAATGGGCAGCCTTTTCTCGATGTCAGCGGACTAAAAGAGATACTGCAATCCAAGCATCGCAACATTGCGTACAACTTTGTCAAAAAGTTCTTCCAGTATGCTACTGGCAGTAAGCCAACGATGCAGCAACGCGTTGAGATGCTGAGTCGGATTCATCGAACGCAGGGAGAGAATCGCACGAAGGATCTAGTAGTTCTTGCGTTAACGCTGGCTCTTGAACAAAGTGGATTCAGGCAATGATGGGAGTGAATTCATGAACGAGATTACGCGAAGAAGGCTATTCAAGGCCGGTGCTGCATTGCCCCTTGCATTACATGCACTGCATTGTCGAGCGGAAGATAAGCCGAAGAGCAAGCAGGCTCCGCGCCGATTCATGTTCATTTGCAACTCGCTGGGATTCTATCGGCCAAACTTTTTGCCCAAGACACGCGGTGATTTGTCGACTTCGCGCTATCTCAAGGATTTGTCGACTCAAGAAAAACTAACTGTATTTGAGAACTTTTTTCATCCGGGGATGGAAACGAGCAATCATGATTCGGAGAAGTCATTTCTAACAGGTGCGCCGAAGCCAGAGGCTCCCAATTTTGCAAATTCAATATCTTTGGATCAATTGATTGCATCTAAAGTTGGCCGCGAAACAAGATTCTCCTCTTTGCCACTCAGTATTTATGATCGTGGTTGGGGCTGTTCTTGGAATGATCGTGGTGTAGCCATCCCCCCGATGAGCGATCCTAGCCAGATCTTCGATATGCTCTTTGGCGCGGAGGATTTGAGCGTGAAGCGCAATCAGATTCGGGAAGATCAAGAAGTGCTGCGTTGTCTGCATCGTGATCTTCAGCAGCTCAAAGACGCTGGCGGTGATGGAGCCAAAATCGCTAGCTATGAGAACGTAATCGTTGAATTCGAAAAGCAGCTTAGCCACCAAGAATTCTGGCTTAACGCCAAGAAACCCGAAGTCGACAATACTTTGAGCAACGATGTCGAGTTTGAGTTTTCCACCAAGGTCAAGAATCTGTTGGAACTGGCGAAGCTAGCCTTTCAAACCGACTCAACGCGGGTGATTACTTTTTCCATGGATTGGATTTACGGAGCGATCCGCGTTCCAGGAGCAACCGGTGGTTGGCACACACTTTCGCATCACGGTGGCAACCAAGAAAAACTTGCGAAGCTCTGCCAAATTGAGTCGAACATTATGCTTCACCTGAATGACTTTTTATCTGAATTGGATTCAATTGAAGAAGGCGGCGGAAGCTTGCTGGACAACACGACGGTCGTAATTGGTAGCAATTTTGGGGATTCCTCGAACCATACTTGCAACAACCTTCCATTGATTGTGGCCGGAGGCGGTTTTCGACACCAGCAACATGTCATCTTTCCCAAGCCAACACATCTGTGCAATCTTTGGTTGGAATTGCTGCTGCGAAGCAATTTGGATATCGACAGTTTTGGCAGCAGTGAAGCGAATATGGGTTTGCTGAGCTAGACGTTAATTCACAGTATTGTTATCGAGTTTCAAGGGTATGAGTTCGTTGTGAGAAGTTGACGATCTAAGGATGCTTCACCCACCCTGAAGGGGTGTTTTCGGTTTTCACGCCGTTTTCCAGTTGCTTTGGCTCGCAAATCCCAGTATTAAGTGAGGTATACCACACATAAATGATGCACAGCGAGATTCGTGTACACGGTTGTACTCCTCCACATCCCACCTTTAAACGGGGAGAACCGAGATGTCTGCAGATTGGTACTTTATAAGAAGGGGCGGCTTTTTACGTCGTCGCAAGCAGGTCGGGCCGATTTCCGAGCAGGCTATCCTTGCCAGGATAGAATCTGGAGAAATTGATCCCGACACTCTAATGTCTAGCGAATTGAAGACGCATGGCCATTGGGTCGAGATGAAGACGATCAAGCCAGCCATGAAGCATTACAAAACGCTTCATCCCGAAACTTAGTTGACTTGCTTAGTCGCCGTACAAACAAGAAAACGCCCGTTTACGACGGGCCGCACGGGTGCCGTCGATCGGATCGACGATGAAACGAAGCCCTGCGTTCGTCCGCGGGCTCCCTACGTGGTCGGTACTCGTTGGGATCGAGGCGCACGGTCAGCCGGTCGTTGGCATCGCCTACATGCCCGCGTCCGAGGATCTC
>JBCCEO010000082.1:0-16510 GCA_039030255.1 Planctomycetota bacterium
CAGGTGCGCCGTACCATCCGGTGAGTTCTGGAGCCAAGCCTCGGACGCCGGAGCGGAAGATCTTATATCCACCCGCACTATTTTCATAAGGAACTTGAAGCTGAGTGCGTTGAAGAGGCAAACGCTTCGATAGTTGATCCAAGATGGTGCTCATATGGGCCACATCTCCAGGACGATAGCACCCACAATCTTGTGCACAGTTCATAAAGTTTTGGATCGCTTGCTGGGCACTGCTCAAACGCATCGAATCCTTGACGGTCAATTCCTTGTCGGCTGGATCGTTCAAGTGAAACCAGCTGGATCGACTTTCGAGCGTAACGTAAGGAATAAAGCTCGGCATCACCACTACGGCTACAGACTCGCGCACTCCAGGTTCAAGCATACGCTGACGAATCAATGAGTCGCGACCTGGGCCACCCATGATTGTCTGACCGATGGTGGCTATCAAACCTGTCGTTCCGGGAGACTGCAGTCGCGGATAATAACGCCAGCCAAAGGTGTCGTTGCCATGCGTGAAGCCAACGGCGGTGCGGTTCAAATCGATGGTATCGACGTTGACTTGAATGCTGCGAGAAAACTCAGCGGCCGCTGATAGCGAGACTTCTCCCGTCGCTGCGGCAACGGCAGCGGCGAGCTGCAGTTCCCGGGTTACGTTGTAGGAGTCGGCGATATTCTGCTCCTGGCTGGCAGGATCGACGGTGAATACCTGTATCGGCCATTTGGTCAACACGTACTCGTTGAAGGTAGCTCGAGATTGCGACGGAGGATTGGGCCCCCAGAAGCAGAATCCGTCCACATCACCACATGCGCATCCCTTGGAATCCGCAACCGCTCGCATGTCTTCGATTAGTCGTTGATTCAGCAAAGACGACTCGACAATGATGGACCATGCCAATGCACCCGTGATTGTCTTGGCCACACCCGCAGGAAGACTTCGGAAAAAATCCTCTCGTATGCGGCGAATAGTCTCCGTATCCTTACGACGAATCGCTTGTTCCAAATCGTGACCAGCAAATTGCCAACTTCCACGCAAGGCTTCTGTATTCAAAAACTCGTAGGCTTCCTCGAGTTCATAAATGAGCAAACGACGGATATCTTCCATCAGTTTGTAATGATACAAGTTAGGCGGCGAATTCCGAAGCACACCTTCCACCAAAATGGCAATTTCGAGAACCACTTCGTGACCGTAAACTCCCAAAACGATCGACGGTGCCATCGGATGCGAAAGCCCCTGAGTTCGAGTTGGGGAAGAGAATACAATTCCTGTTCCAAGTTTGTTCGCAACCAAAGACTGGGCGTGCAATGAAAACTGTCCGCGATAGGGAGTAGCCCCAATTCCTGCGACCGGACTCGTTGCCGATTTTATAGCTGGTGTGGCCAAACTAACGAATGGTGATTTCGCTTCTTCAATTTTGAAAGCAGCTGGCTGAATGAAATTTACATTATCAGCTTCCGGAGGAGGAAGATCCTCAGAATCCCCACCCCTCGACTGTCGTCGAATCTCGCGTTGCTTTGCCTCAAAATCCGTCGTGAATCCAGGTGCAACTCGACTAACGTCCTCCACTCTGTTCGCGATGGGCTTGAGGCACGGCAGAACTTCTCCTAACTCATCAAGCTGTTCCTGGCTAAGCGCCACGACACCTGGCACCAGTTGAAGTACGGCCGAAGAAACACCCCTCAGTTCTTCTACGCTCACTTTTTTCAATTGTGGCTCTATTCTCGCCCAGGAATCAACAAGCACCTCTCGATTGGCTTGTTCGACGGCCGCCGTTGCAATAGCATTTGCCGACTTCGCAATTCCTCTTAGCCAAGATATCATCGTCTCTACGCGTTGCCCACCATTCGGGTCGCCCTGGTTGTCGCCCGGATCGACAGGCTGGTTTGGGGACTTGAGGTTAGCACTTGTCTTCCATAGTGCCGTTACCAGATTCTCAATCGATGTCAGCGCGCTGTTCCTCGAGTCTGGGTCTGCAAAGTCGATACACTCAGGAGCACTGGCAATTTGCTCCTTGATGTTCGCTAGGGCTGCTTTCAAATCTCCGAAAATGGGATCTTTATCGCCTATCTTTTCTGCTTCGAGGGCTGGGTTTTCCCTAAGCTTCGCCTCGATCTTTTCCTCTACTTTCTCGACTTCCTCTGGAAGCATTCTTAGCAGATGTACCAGCGCAATTACTTGCTCAACTTCCTCTAGAGTATTCTGCAAGGCGCTGCCGTTGATAGGCGACAACTTTACGGTACTAGAAGCTTGGCTTGCTATCTTTTCAACATCCGCAAAAGCCAGTACCTTCGTCTCGCCCTCATCCAACTGCCCCGCAATCTTCAGGCCACCCTTTGCGATGGTGAGCAAATTCTTGTCAACGTGGTGATTGATCTCCGCGATGATCTGGGCGCGGTAATCCAACCAATTAATTTGTGGCTGACACGATTCAAGCTGTCGCAAAGTCTGGTCAAACCAATGCTGACCAGCTATTGCTGCGGGGACAGTGTTTTCTTTTAATTCGGATGAAATCAACTCACTTGTCGCGTTGAGATGAGCAATGGGTAACCACACCCTGTAAGGAAGTTCGTCCTTGGACACTTGACTGGCCGCGAGTTCTCGTTCAGTCAGCACAAAGTGCAGGGGGAGGGTGATCGGATCTTGGCCCTCACCGAGTGTTATTACGACATCCGCTTCTGTGATAGCGATGCCAGTAGCCAACAGGCGATAAAGTGCATTGCGAATCTTTTGAACACTCACGTTCACGGCAAAATCGATCCCTGGCCCTGCCCCTCCCAGATCTAGCTTCCCCAGGTTGTAGGTGACTACGCCAGCTTCCTTATCCCCTTCGCTGAAAACATCCTCGAATCGCCACGCGGTTTCGATCTGCACGATTCTATTTCGTAAATACTCACGTCTTTGATTCAAGAAGTGAAAATATTCCCAGCCCGAATCCTGAAGATCCCCGTGTTCCTGCAGCTGATGGTAGAGGCGCTCCAGCCGGTCATAAAAGGCTTGAACAATAACCTGCGCACTACGCTCGGCCTGCACATAAGCCCCAAGGGGCTCTAATGGAGCTATGTCGTCGTTTGGTTTATCCTGTTCAAGCAGTCGCTTCACCAGGAGGCTAAGCTGGTCTACCTGATCGTTGATAGCTAAGGAACGAAAGGTGTTCGGCAGTAGATCGTCACCCAAGTGAGGACGAATGGTGTAGCTGACTTCGGCACCGTAACCCTGGCGTGTCCTGCGACCGGGAAGAACCGATGCAGGTAGACGAATTAGATTCAGGGCATAACC
This sequence comes from Planctomycetota bacterium, assembly GCA_039030255.1. Classification (GTDB taxonomy): domain Bacteria; phylum Planctomycetota; class Planctomycetia; order Pirellulales; family Pirellulaceae; genus Aureliella. The sequence continues at coordinate 3,275 of JBCCEO010000082.1, forward strand.
TGGAGCATCCGCCGTGTCGTCGCCCTCGTTCAATCGGCGTAGCGTATTGAGTGCATTCAAGTAGCGGTAGAGTTGGTCATTGTGGATCGTCGGCTCAAGCGTAATGTCATTGATGCCGAACTTCGACTTTTCTGCAGCGAAACTCGTCGTCGTTGTTCCTGGGGAAGAAGGAGTAACACTGGAGGATGCATCTGGTTCGTCGCCCCCCGTGTTGGCATCAACAGAGGTCGAGATGCTTGTGCTTGGTGCGGAACCGCCTTCGCCAAGCACACTCCCCAGTGCAAGCATGAAACTCAGCGAGGATTGATCGGAACGGCTCAATGAACCCTGGATAGAATCTCCGAACTGCGTAAGTTGTTTCTCAAGCTCTTCTTCGACTTGTTGGCGATGACGAGTAAGGCGTGCTTCGCCCCAAATGTCAGGCTGCTTGGGGATGACGGAACCGTAGATTTCAATGTGATGCTCAAGCCAATCCAGCTGTCCAGCCAACTCTTCGACTCCGGCATGGGTGCAGGCATTGGGCTCAACGCGTTCATGATGCTTCTCGTCCGAGTTCCGTAAGCCTCGACGAATCGCACGGAAGAATCCCCCGAACTTGTCGTCCGCCAAGCCGAAAGTCATGTTCCCGAAGAGAACAGCAAAAAGCGTTAGGAACGTCACGCAGCGATGAAAGAATCTTCGTCGATAAAATGGCTTGCGTAGTTGCATGGCTAGGCCCTCCATGGCCAACATGAACGAAAAATCCGAAACCAGACCCAACATTGAGTGGCACCAGATGCCCCCTCACACGTGCAGGCTTTTCCCGCACAAGCGTAAGATTCGGCATTTCCACTCCCCAAAGCTGCGTGAATTACTACAATCCAACCCCCAAAATGGCGTCCAACTGTCAAACTTTGCGGCTTAGTCGAAGGCTGCTAGTTGCTCCCTCCCTGCAGGTATAATCGCGGTGCACCGGCAGAATGAGGATTGCTTGGAAACGCGTGGAAACTGGATTTGGCCGAGATTAGGGAATCTCGAGTCGAAAGAGTATTGACGAGCCATGGATTACAACTTTATTCACCGCATTGCTATTGCCGGCTATCGCTCCATTCGTGCCTTGACCATCTCATTGGGACAATTGAATGTGGTAACGGGCCCAAACGGCTGTGGCAAATCCAATTTGTATCGAGCACTTGGCTTGCTAAGCAACACTGCGCAAGGTCAGCTGGTTGCTTCTTTGGCTCGTGAGGGTGGATTGAGTTCTGTTCTATGGGCGGGTCCTGAAAGTATGTCAGGCTCAATGCAGGCTGGAACGCAGCCCGTGCAAGGAACGTTGCGGAAAAAGCCAGTCGCTCTCAAACTTGGAATTGCAGCCGAGCCGTTTAGCTATTGTTTCGATCTGGGTTTGCCAGTTCCTTCTGCTTCCATGTTTTCTCGTGACCCTGAGATGAAACGTGAGTGCTTGTGGCGAGGAATTGGAATGGATGCACCCAGCCTTTGTGCGGATCGCAAGAAATCTACGCTGCGTTGCCGCTCCGCCGGCGGCAAGTGGCAAGATGTCGACATGCTACTTCACGGCCAGTCCAGCATGCTGTCGGAATACCTCGATCCATTTGGTGCCCCTGAAATCATTTTGATGAAGCAAGTGCTTGCATCCTGGCGGTTTTATGACACCTTTCGCACCGATAGCGATTCTCCTGCCCGACGCGTGCAACCTGGGACATTTACACCGGTAATGGCCAGTGACGGTAGCAATCTAGCCGCCGCATTGCAAACGGTACGAGAAATTGGGGACAGCGATCAACTTAACGCGCTCATTGACCAAGCTTTCCCAGGCTGTCGGGCGCGTGTTGTATCAACGGACAGCGGCCTTGAGTTGCTTCTCGACCAGCCAGGCATGCTTCGGGAACTATCCGTGGCAGAAGTTTCCGACGGTACCTTGCGTTTTTTGCTGCTAGTTACCGCATTGCTATCGCCCCGGCCACCCGCCTTCTTGGTTCTGAATGAGCCTGAAAACAGTTTGCATCCGGAGCTGATCCCGGCACTGGCGACTCTAATTTCGAAAGCAGCAGAGCGCAGCCAGGTTCTGGTAGTTTCGCATAGTCAAGCACTTGTATCCGCGCTTGAAGAACACGAGGATTGCGTTTCTCTGCATCTGCAAAAGAAGCTCGGAGAAACTACCTTGGTCGATAGCAATGCGCTCGACCAATTCGGTTGGAAGTGGCCCTCGCGCTAAATTTTCTAGAAACAGATACGGCTTATGAATCTCAGGGGGCCTTATTCCAATGACGATTCCAAATGACCTTCGGCAGTTTTCCGTAGGTGCCATGATGACTGCTACTGTCACATTCGCGCTTTCCTCGGTCTTCTACAAGATTGCTACCGTACGGCCTGCTCTATTCTTTGTTTTCATTAGCTTCTTTTGGATCGGTATGGGGTTGTTTGTACTTTCCGATAACCTCGATCCAAGTTCGCCCAACTCGAAGGGCACATTCAGCCACATCCTAAATTCAGCTGGATTGATCCTCACAGCGATTGGCTTCATCGGCTGGTTTGGATTACTGACGATCAATCTAGTCCAACTGATGTCCGAATGGTTCGCCTGAAGCAACTCCGCCATCGGTCAAGTTTTACAGTATTCTTGCTGCTTCGAAATTCAGCGAGATTGATAGCTATTCTCACAAGCGGGTAACCTACAGCCCTTTTCCCCTCGTTTTTACGCCTTTTCGGGGTCTTCTTCGCCTTCAAGCTAGCCACCAAGAATTCTAAGGTTGACAGGACTTGCCGACGATAAATAATCAATCATCCGGATGAGCGGATGAAAGGGCTTTTTGAATGCATTTTGGGCCCTAGGACTGCAGAATTTTCCTCCTTTGGCAGACTTGTTGTTGCAGGAACCTTCATGGCTTCGGCTTCCTTAGATTGGCTTCAAACGCTTTCAGATAGCACGCGAGTGCGCTTGCTGAGATTGCTTGCCGACCAGGAGCTGTCTGTCTCAGAGCTCTGCTCGGTCCTGCAGTTGCCGCAAAGCACAGTGAGTCGTCACTTGAAAGTGTTGGCTGCCGATGGATGGCTCGAGAATCGTAGGGAAGGCACAAACAACTTGTACCACCTAAACGGTTGGTGCGAGTCGCGAAGCAGTCTTTGGGATTGGGTGCGTGAACAGGCCGAGTCCCCGACCACACAAGAGGATCAGCAGCGGCTCGGGCAGATCCTTTCCCAGCGTTCGCGCAGCGAGGAGTTTTTTTCGACGACAGCCGAGCAGTGGGACAATTTAAGAATCGAGCTGTTTGGTGGCCGGATCGATAGTTTTGTACTTGCCGCAACGCTTAGTTCCGAGATGGTTGTGGCTGAGCTGGGATGCGGCTCCGCGCCCCTTTGTAGACTGGCAGCACCTTTCGTGCAGGAAGCGCATGCGGTAGACAGCTCCGACGCTATGCTCCGTGCGGCAAAGGACCAGATTGCAGCCGACCAAAGCTTAGCCACTGCGATTAACATTGAACTACACCAAAACGAACTTACGAACACGGATCTTCCAAACGCATCCGTAGATGTGGCCTGGCTCGTCTTAGTACTCCCTTACATCGATGACCCGGAAAATGTCCTCTCGGAAGCCAAACGAATCCTGAAGCCGAATGGGTCGCTGGTCATTATGGACTTGATCCCTCACGAACGAAGCGCTTATCGACAAGACTTAGGCCATGTCCGTTTAGGCGTTGGAAAAGATGACCTTGAATCTTGGTTGGTGCAAGCTGATCTTCGATTAGAAACGCACCGTGTCCTACCGCTTGATCCTCAAGGAAAAGGGCCTGCGTTATTTGCGGCCGTTGCCTGCGGTCAAACTTAAACATTTAATCTCCCTCGAACAATTCGCCCATGTCGGGCATACGATATTCACAGTTTCCTACTCACAAGGACTTATGATGAGCACTATTACAAAACCTGAAACCGAAGGCAAAGCTGCTGCTGCAGAGCGATTGCCATTCAAATTACGCGCCTTTGATTTTCTAGCGGAAGGCAAACGCGACGAAGCGCAAGAGCTAAGCGACTTGGGCCGCAAAGAAATCAGCTTGGCCGAAGAAGAAATGCCGGGCCTAATGGCACTTCGTGATCGCTATGGCGACAAGCAACCTTTGGCAGGCGTCAAGATCATGGGTTCGCTGCACATGACCGTTCAAACGGCAGTGCTTATCGAAACACTGGACTTCCTCGGCGCGGACGTGCGTTGGGTTAGCTGCAACATCTTCTCGACGCAAGACAGTGCTGCAGCTGCCGTAGTCGTTGGCAAAGACGGCACGCTCGACGACCCGAAGGGAACTCCCGTTTGGGCCTGGAAAGGTGAAACATTGGAAGAGTACTGGTGGTGCACGAACGAAGCTCTCGTGTGGCCTGATGGCACCGGTCCTGACATGATCGTTGATGACGGTGGCGATGCTACCATGTTGATCCACAAGGGTGTTGAGTACGAAGCGGCTGGCGAAGTTCCTGCATTCGACGCTGCCAACGAGCCTGAGGAGTGGGGAGTAATCCTTGAGTTGCTGCGAGCCGAGCTCGCCCAAAGCCCTGGCAAGTGGACCGAGATGGCGAAGCACATTCGCGGCGTTAGCGAAGAAACAACCACGGGTGTTCACCGCCTTTACGAAATGGAAAAGGATGGTAGCCTGCTGTTCCCAGCCATCAACGTCAACGACTCCGTAACCAAGGCGAAGTTCGACAACGTTTATGGATGTCGCCACTCTCTGATCGACGGACTAAACCGCGCTAGCGACGTCATGATGGGCGGAAAAGTTGCCGTTGTTTTCGGGTTCGGCGACGTCGGCAAGGGCTGCTGCCAATCGCTTCGCGGTCAAGGCTGCCGAGTGATCGTAACTGAAATCGATCCAATTTGTGCTCTTCAAGCGGCGATGGAAGGCTACGAAGTCAAGCCACTCGAAGACGTAATCGACTTTGCAGATATCTTCGTCACCACGACAGGAAACAAGGACATTATCTCCGCTGAGCACATGAGCCAAATGAAGACCGGTGCCATCGTTGGTAACATCGGTCACTTCGACAACGAAATCGACATGGCTGGTCTTGCCAAGCTGGAAGAAGCTGGCAAGGTCGAGCGTACGAACATCAAGCCTCAGTACGACCAGTTCAAGTTTGCCGACACAGGGCGAAGCATCTTGATCCTGGCCGAAGGACGATTGCTGAACTTGGGCTGTGCAACGGGCCACCCAAGTTTCGTGATGAGTGCTAGCTTCACCAACCAAACTCTGGCTCAGCTAGAACTCTGGGAGAAGAAGGACACTGGCGAATACGAAAACAAGGTTTACGTTTTGCCGAAGCGTCTCGATGAAGAAGTCGCTCGCTTGCACCTGGAAAAGCTGGGCGTGAAGCTTACGACCCTTTCTCAAGAGCAAGCCGATTACATTGGAGTTCCCGTGGAAGGTCCATACAAGCCAAACCACTACCGCTATTAGGCCATACGTTCAGCAGTTTATCCCCTGAACTACCTTGAGATTGAATGGCTTCAACGCCTGAATTGATTTATAGTATCCCAAGGTCACTTTTCGGCAATCAAACCGTCTTCGGCCCTCCGAAGACGGTTTTTTCTTTGTATTCAACGAAATGTTCTATGCTCGCATGTGGCGAAGCGTGCAGCTTTATCCGATCGCAAAGCTGCCGTCCGAGTAATAAACCCCAGCCGCGTTTCCCGCATATGATCGCGCTGTTCGTGCTCGCATTTGGAGTGTCCGAATCTGCACTGTCACAAGAATCACTTCCGACTAATGCCCGCTTCCAATTTGGAGATAACGTCGAATGGAAGGAACCCGACTTCGACGACAGTGGCTGGGATGAAGTTGAGATTCCCGCAAGTTGGACGTCATCCATCGATCCGTGGATACGACAAACTAAGGGCTGGTATCGCTTAGAATTGGCACCCACTGAGAGGCGGCTCAAGCAAACGAACACGGTTCTTTGCCTTGGGTTGATCAGTGATGCTTGCGAAGTTTACATGAATGGTCAGCTTCTGGGCGGACAAGGAATCGTCGAGCCCTATTTTGATGGTAGCCCCAAAGATCCTATAGTTCTTGAAATCCCCAAGTCTGCCTGGCGCCAGAATGAAACGCAGGTGATTGCGGTTCGGGTGCGTAGGTTGCTCTATGGTGGCGGAATCTTGAGCGGGCCGTTAATTGTCGGCTCCCCGGGCGAAATACTAGAAGCACTCGATGCACAAAACCGCCAACGCTGGTTTTGGGACGGAGCGATGTGCTCCGCAGTCCTCCTACCCTTTCTTTTTTCTTTCTCCTTGGTTGTCAGTGGAAATCGTGATCGCGAATCGAATTTCCTTTTACTTGCATCGGCGATTACCTTATTTTTCGTGATATTGGAATCGCGTTTGTTTCTGCAGCAATTTGGATTTAGCTATCTTCGCCTGCAGCTTGTGAGCTGGCTTGCAGTGTTTCTGCCACTTGCTTTCCACCTACTGCTAGCCGCATTACTAAGAATTAGCCTCCAGCGATCCTGGCAGCTCGGTTTGAGCGCATGCTATTTCTTGATTGGACTAGGAGTCTTGAGCGAACATACCATCGTAGCGGCTTCATGGTTCTGGTTGCTCCTATTTGCCGCGCTATCCATTACTTGGGTCCTTTGGATTGCGAGTGCGATTCGGCGAAAAGTCGATGATGCTCATATACTTCTTGCAGGTGTTTGCTGCGGAGCGCTTGCAGCGATTCTTGAGGTTTTCGAGGTCGTTGGCAATGCGATTGTGGGGGGACAGCCGCTGAGTATGCTAGGCATCGCCAGTTTCTACTGCTGCGGCTTGTGGGTAGTTGCCCGACGCTTGAAACGTAGCAGCGAACAAGTCCGAAAAGCTGCCGGCTCCATACTCAGCGCGCACGAAGATGAGCGGAAGAGACTGTCTCGCGAAATTCATGACGGCGCCATGCAGTCCATGCTTGCAATCCAACTTCGGCTGCAGATCGAAGAATCAAAACGAGGCGAAAACGAAGAGCTTCGTTCCGTCATTGAGAGTATCAAGACGACGGGGGACGAACTTCGGCGTCTAAGTCATGACCTTCGCCCCGATGCATTAGAAAAGCTTGGTCTCGCCGGAGCGATTCAATCCCAGATCGAGGCAGCAAAGACCTATTCGTCCGCCAAGATCAGCTTCTCTGAAGCCACCGAAGGGCCAATACTGGATTCACTTGACGGCCATCAACCGCCAGCCACCACGGACCATCTGTACCGGGTATTTCAGGAAGCGCTACAGAATGCACTTAGGCACTCTAATGCAACAGAGATCATTGTGGCTCTATCACGGAAGCCGAACTTCATCCAGCTGAACATCAAAGACAATGGTCAGGGTATTTCGTCACAAAGTGCGAAAGAAGCGGGAGTCGGCCTTCTGACAATCCGCGAGCGTGCATCCCTCCTGGGAGGATCAGCCCAAATCCGATGTGCCAAGAGTGGTGGTACGGAGGTCATAATTGAAGTTCCGATTGACCAAACGCAAAGCTAAGTAGACCTTATGGATCATGCTGTTTTGCATGAAGCTTAGAGCGAATCTTCAAATTGCATGAAACGGCGCAATGATCGCTCAATGAGCCTTCAGATACTTTCGAATCGCGAAGCGGTGCGTGGGCGAACTGATAGTGTTTGAGAAATGTATTGCAGTCGCTGGTATTGGACCAGAAGATGTAGTCGATTCGCTTGCCACCGCCCTCCGCCATCGCATCGCTGGTTCCCGATGCCCTCTCCTGGCCCTGCCCTAAGTCTTCAAACTTGGCGTCCCCACTGTTGAACATTTCGACAAGCCGGAGATACTCGAGTGATGCTTCCGCTTCAGAAGCTTTGCTGGACGCGATATTGAAATCCCCCATGACAATCGCCGGAAGATTCTCATCACGATGCATCTTTATAAAATCGACTAGTTCTGTTACTTGAGCCATTCGCACTTTCTCATTCTGACTTTCTAAGTGCGTGAGGAAACAATCCAATTGTTGACCCGACTCCCTATCGACTCGAACGTGCAAAACACCCTTGGCGGCTAGGCCATCGTTTTTGAATCCGTGCTTGATCAACCTTGTGGCGTTTTTAAAGGTGTGGTTATTGGACTGAACTATCGGAAATCGTGACACCAGCATCAATCCACTATTGGTCAGGTGCCGACCACTTCGAGAGGGCCCGCGGGCTACATGTAATTCTTGGCTCTCGGTCTCTTGCAATCCTTTCACAAGTAAGTCCGATTGCTTTTTATGAAACGCTTCGCAGAATCCAATGATGTCAGAACCTTGAAGCTGCCGACCAATTTCTGCTGCGCGATACTCATGTTGACCACGGCGCCCCGCGAACGGAACGGCGAGTGTTGGCAAGAAATGTACATTGTAGGTCGTAACCTTTATTTGGCTTTCGCTGTATTCCGCCGTCATAGAAACCTCGTGCGCTCCTCCAACCCCTGATCGCCTGTGCGACTCAGGCAATTTGGAATTCTTCGCGATTAACGTCTCTTGAGCTGCACACTTACCCGCAGAGAAGAAACAAATCACAAACGCGTTGGCGGCTGCGAGTTTTAAGAAGTGTTGGAATGCCCACCGAATCCACATATGAGTTGCCTTTTGTTGGCTTGGACCACGCTTCTTTGTTCGGTTGCTACCTGGTTGCTGCGTGAGAAGTGTTCTGCGGTAGAATGAGAATCCCCATAGCTAGCATTGTTCAGTTTGTATGCCCCAACTCGAACAACTGGCTTTCCCAAAGCTCCTTCGACCTACGAATAAACTGCTGTAATCAAAATGCCTCTGAAGATTTCACTATCTGCCTTTGGACGACTGCTGTTTTCATTCGCAGCCAGCTCAGCCCTGCTGACCGGCGCATTTGCAATAGACGCAAATGCTTTGGGCGGAGAGATCAGCGTCACCGCTCAAATGCACCACCTGAGATTGGGCGATGAGCAAGAGTGGTCGAATTTCCCCCTTCAGCCAGAGGCTGACAAACTGGAACTCCAATTCGAAGCCGAACAAAACGCCCATGCAGCAACCCTTCGTTTGAGGCAACAGGATGTAAAGCAGAAATGGTCCGTAGAACTGAATGGCTCCGAAGTTGGCAATCTGCATATCGATGAGAACGATATGGTCGTCTACTTCGACTTGCCAGCTAAAACGCTAGCAGATGGACAGAACAAGCTGATCATTCGACAAATTGGGACCAAAGTGGATGATGTCCGAGTCGGAGAGATCACGGTTGATGACCGTCCGGTGGATAAGGTTCTTGGTGAAGCCAAAATTGCAGTGACTGTGGTAGAGGCCAATTCAGAACGGACTCTGCCAGCTCGAATTACGATACTGAACGAGGACGGCGCTTTGCAGACTGCTGACGCTGCCTCAAATGGTCACCTCGCGGTCCGTCCCGGCATAGTTTACACTTCGACCGGTAAAGCATCCTTTGGCCTGCCTGCAGGAAAGTATCAAATCATCGCTGGCCGCGGTTTTGAATACTCGATTGACGAGCATACGATCACCGTCTCAGCAGGGCAGAAGACAATCCATCAACTCTCGATTCGCCGAGAAGTGCCTACCGATGGCTTGGTCGCCTGTGACACGCATGTGCACACACTCACTTTTTCTGGTCACGGTGATTCGAGCATCGAAGAGCGGATGATCACGATTGCAGCCGAAGGAATCGAACTTCCCATTGCCACCGACCACAACGCACACATCAACTACCAATCGTATGCCGAGGAATTGCGAGTTCGCGACTACTTTACTCCGGTGATTGGCAATGAAGTGACGACGCGAACGGGGCACTTCAATATTTTTCCAGTTACAGCCGGCGCCGAAGTACCCGACCATCGCTCTGACCGTTGGCGGACGACGCTCGACGAGATCTTTGCAACGCCAGAGGTCCGAGTAGCCATTCTGAATCATGCCCGTGACATGCACGGTGGCACTATTCCTTTTGGTCCTAAACTTTTTAACGACGTGGCCGGAGAAAACATGGCTGGTTGGCACATGGGATTCAATGCCATGGAAGTCATCAACTCTGGTGCGACACAAACCAATCCTCTCCAGCTACTTCACGATTGGATGACGCTGCTCAATCGAGGCTATCAAGTAACGCCAGTTGGTTGTAGTGATTCACACGATGTTGGCCGTCATTTCGTAGGGCAGGGCAGGACCTACATTCGCTGCCAAGACGATACTCCGGGTGCGATCGAAGTTGACCAAGCGGTCGCGAGTTTTCTTCAAGGAAAAGTAGCGGTAAGCTACGGGTTACTGGCCGAGCTCAAAGTAAATGAACGGTTTCAATCGGGTCACTTGGGCTCGCCGGAGGGCGATGAGGTAACTCTCGACTTGCGTGTCCTTGGACCGCATTGGGTTGAGGCCGATACGATCATGCTGTTTGCAAATGGCAAGCTCATTCGGCAAGAATCTATCTCCTCGCGCGCCGGCAAAGAAGCGTCTGGAGAGATTTGGGCAGATGGCTGGACGATGCCGTATCCTCAGCACGATGTGCATCTCGTTGCAATTGCTACAGGCCCTGGTATCGAAAGCCTACATTGGCGAACAGCCAAGCCCTATCAGCCAGATTCGACCGACCCCAGCACATCAGTTCTTGGCTGTAGTGGCGCCATTTGGCTGGATGCCGACCGCGACGGCAAAAAACAGTCGGCCCACAGTTACGCAAAGCAAATTGTTGCTCGGCACGCCAGCGACCTAGGCCAACTTATGAAAAGCCTCGCAGAGTTTGACGAGGCTGTTGCAGCCCAAGCAGCAAACCTACTTCAAGCATCCGGCCAATCGATCCTGAGTGAAGCCGTTCAAGATGCTCTCGCACGAGCCGCGAAGCCCACCCAAGTCGGCTTCAAAAACTATCTCGATGCTTGGCGGCAAGTTCAATTGGCACAGCTGCCAAAATAACGAAAAACCGAGTCACACTCTTTGGACATGATTCCGTGGAGCAGAAGGCACCTGTTACCGGGACTACTCTGTGAATTGTGACGAATTCCGGAATGCCTGATAGTTATCGAAGCTCGTAAGATCGATTTCCCAATCAGGACAATTCTGCCTTAAACTCTCGATGTACTTGTTCGTTTCCACAAATTCTCCGGCCGCCATGTGGAGCGAGATGAGCTCAAGATAGCTTTCTGCAAATTCAGGATCCCGCCGAATGGCCGTCACGTGTTCTTCCTTAGCTTTCCCGATATCACCCATCGAAAAGTACATCAATGCGACTTCGTAATTGGTAGCAGCATCCCCGCCAACCATCCTGTCAAGCTGCCTGAACACATCTATGCACTTTCCATATTCTTCCTTGATGAAATGATAATTGATCTTGTTGATCATCGCGGCGGTGGTACCGGGATACATGGCATCATAGCGTTCCAACAGCCGGAGATTCGTTGCATCAGCCAATTGTGAGGAAGCTACAACCGCTTGCAGCAATACGAACTCCAGGTCCTGAACCTCTTTTGGCAATGAATCAAAGATTTGAATGGCTCTTTGTGGGTTTGATGCAACTGCTCCGGCGAACTCGACGAACTCATCCACGTGTTTTTCGAGCGGACTTTTACCGACAACAAGCTTGGTCAAAGCTCCGCGTTTGGCTTGCACGACTGCGAAAGCCACATTGCGAATTTCTTGCGAATACAACAGGCCGTACGGAATGGTGGCGAAATCTGCCACCCGGATCTTGCCGTCTGCCGCTCGGTAAAAAACAAGATCGACATAAACGCCGCCAGTGTCTGCAGTAAAGAATCGGCACAGGGCGCGCATCTCACCTTCTATTTCACGCACCCGTAGAACACCGCAAGAACCACCTTGCGCAAGCTGCTCAAGGCTGCCAATCTGCTTCTCTTGAGCTCCACCCGTCTGGAGCCCAGCCAAAAACCCCTTCCTGTCTGTCGGGGACATATTCAATCCATCCAAGCCGCGAATCGTCAGCTCCTGGAAGTCGAAAATTGCATACAACTCGCTTCGCCGCCCGCCTTCCTCACAAAGAGCGACAACCCGTTCAGCAATTGCCTTCGCCTCGGATGCTGGAATAAGCTCACCGACTGCAGCCTTACGTGTCGGGGCTACAGAATTTGGAGAAGAAACCTCTGCGTCTGCAACCTCATTGGCACCTCCCCCGCTAAGCACTGCAACCAGTCCGAGACCGCCGACTAACACAACCGCACCGACAGAAATCCCCAAGATCAGTAGAAGCTGTTTCGACTTACGACGCCTCGCTGCCACTGCACCGCGGGAATTTGAACCATAGGCCTGAGGAACGTTCGAATGCGGGTTGGGCTGGGCGCTGGTTTGCGGATACGTCCCGGGCATACCCGCAAGCGGATTACCTAAGGGATCTTGCCCCAAAGGAGCTTGTGACTGCAATGGAGCAGGAACCGGCTGAATTGTCGCCGGCTGAACCGGCGCCGCCTGCTCGGGTGCCTTGACGAAAACGACCGTCTTGCACTTCGGACACTGAACTTTCTTCCCTAGGGCAGACTGCGGGATCTCACATTTTTGACCACACTTGCAAACAAAGCTTGGCATCCGAAATTTCGCTCACGATAAAAGACATTGCCTAAAACACAGCTCTTAGAAGATCGGCAAGATGATACTGAGATAGCCCGGAAAGTCGAGCGGGACAGTACGTCCATCTGCCAGATGGGATCGTTGGGGCTGCAACCCTGCTGCTAACGCAGGTCGCGTGAACCGAGCTGATAGCCACGAAAAGCACACAAAGGCACGAAAACAAAGAAGCAAATTATTGCACCGCATGAGGAACCGCACCGAAATCCTTCACAACCTCCGCTACACACTTTACTCTTAAGCGGAATATTCGCCCAACTGCAGTATTGTTGTTAGCTGCAGTGAAAGCCCTCAGAATTCCAGCCAACACGCAAAACCAGCATTGCTTTTTGTGTCTTCACGTGCTTTTTTGTGGCCATTCCCGAATTAACCTCGCTTGACGAGCGAAAGTCGTTGTCGACGTTCGCCCCCACGTGAAGGAAGAATCGCCTGTGGCTTGCCGTTAAACGATTTGTTGCGTACAAAGCAGTTTTCCCAAGCAAGAGACTGGGCAGAATCAGAAGCTCCCCGTTCTTACAGCTCGACCCTCCGAAAGCATATTGTAGCATCGGAGGCGGAATGTCTTGACGACTTCCGCTACGTTGCTAAATCTCGATGCCCTTCGACTGCTTGCTGAGCACGCGTGAAAATTGCTCGACGGTCTGGTCGATCTTTTGATGAGCAAACGAGGCCAGCCCCAAACCTACGGCCGTCATCG
>JBCCEO010000083.1:0-16405 GCA_039030255.1 Planctomycetota bacterium
CGCAGCTGGCTAGCATTGTCGTAGACAAAATAGGACGTTGTTCCAGCATGGGTGCTACTTGGATCGGGATTGTCAACAGCAGTCACTCGGTCCAAGTCATCATAAAATGACAAAGTTGTTCGCGTGATGTCGCCAATTTGCTTGGCTACGGTGAGGTTGTCTCTTAGGTCATACTTATTTGTAACCGTGATCGACGTATTGCCTTGACCATCAGCTGGCAATTCCTGAACGGCCAGACGCCCATAACCATCGTAGTAGCTTGTGCTGGTTACAAATGCTTGGCTGCCAGGACTCGGTGTGGTCACCGATTTCACATTTCCATCACGATAATACTCGTAGGTTGTCGTTGTAGCATGGACGGCTCCCGTTGGACTCGGGCTAAACACTTTCTTAACCCGACCAAGTGAATCGTATTGATAACGAGTCGCAATTACATTCGTTTCCCCGAAACGAGGATCCGATTCGGATTTTACGTTTCCAAGGGTGTCATAATCATTGATAACCGTGGGCCGGGTTATTTCCGCTGGATTGGTTAGCTTCGCATCAGCAGCGCTAAATCCTGGATCCGGATAGAGTATTTTCGTATTCTGATTCCGCTCATCGTAGGTGTAGTCTGTGCTCTGCTCCCCAGTTGGACGCCTCACGATTTGGTGGATGACGTTACCATTTCCATCGTATTTCAGCTCTGTCCTTGGTCGCGCCTGATCCGTTGTGTCGTTTCCACCTGGCGCGGGCAATTCGGTGATAGTCGAACGGTTTTCTCCATCGTATTGGTAGTCGGTTACACTGTTGCGTGCATCTGTAAGTTTCGTGAGATTGCCGACGCGATCATAGAGATACTCCACTGAAGTGGCTCCATGATCTTCAGTTCCAGGATCCGGATTGGTCTGCTTTACTAGGCGATCTAAGTTGTCGTAAACGAACTCAACTTTTCGATCGAGCGGGTCGGTGACAGATTCTGGATTGCGATTGTCATCGTAGGTGTATTGAACTGCAACCTCGATGTCCGTTCCAACCGCTTGAATAGTCTTCTCCGGAAGCCCAAGATGGGTGCCTGTAAGAAAGTACTCTGTTTTCGAGTGTACTTGCTGGTCTGTATTCCAGGCCACGAATGCATCCGTCGTTAATCCACCTGGGAGTGCATCAAGTGACGCAGGCGGTGTGCTGAATGCGAATTTCGAGGTTCTTTGTGGAAGTGCAGGGTAATTGGGAGGAAGGTTTCCTCGGCCGCCCTGGTCGATCACAAATTCTACATTTCCACGACTATCCACCTGATAAACAGTTGTGCGATTCTCTTGGTCAGTTGACTGAGTCAATACAGAGAACTCGTCGTGATACTCAAAACTAGTGGTCGAGTCATCCGCGAAAGTAATGCTTTCTACGTTGCCCTTGTCGTCATGCTCAAATTCGGTGGTCAACTTTCCTAGAGCTACGACGCCGCCTCCTCCAGCGGGTTCGATGCTCTTAACGACTAAACCGTGTTCGTTTCGCTGCGTTTCCCAAACACTTTGAACAGGCAGTTTATCCGTTGCCGGGACAGAATTCGCAATCGTGCGACCCGATGCATCGACCTGGTAAGTCCAGGAATTCGTTCTAGCGTCGGTAAAGGTTGCTTTTGGCTCTCTCAGCTCACCGTTAGCAGCATTGTCAGCCGCACCGATCTTGCCTGATGCTGCAACGTGAATGGTCCGGCTCAACAAACCATCCGTCAGCTGTGGCCGGATCTCCCAACTCGTGTCATCAAAGTTGGAGCCGCTGATGACACGTTGGGTCTCAGAGTTGTGAGCTAAAGAAGCCGTGAAATTGCGTGCATTGGTGACATCACTTAGCCTTCCACCCGGGCCATCGTATTTGAAGGAAGTAACTACATTGCCAAGCTGTCCGAAGCCAGGATCAGGTTTTGTGATCGTGTCAACGCTGGCTCCTATTTGATAATCCGTTTCGCGATTCGCAAAATCGAGAATCTTGTCAAGGACACCATCTTCGGTGTAGACGTAGGTCGTCTTGAAACCTCCCTGCTCCGTGATGGTTTGAAGTTCCGTTTCGTAGTTCTCCGGTTTAGCGTAAACGAATTCGGTTCGATTCCCATTACGATCGACATGGCGGTGCAAGTTGCCGTCGACGTTGAATTCGTATCGATTGCCATATTTGGCTTCCAAAGTATGCGTATAGTAGCGAGGGTCGTCCGAGAATTCCGAAGACTGCGGGTCGTATGTAAGCTCGGAGAAACTGCCGTCTGGAGTGTTGTACTCCCACTTGTCTACTAGGACCACAGAGTTTCGAGAGGCAACAAGCTCCCCTTCACCCTCATTGCTCAACTTGATATTTAAAGATTGCTCGACGGGCTTGAAGAAGCCCAAGCTGCGATACACCATGCCGTCTAGCACAGTCTCACCATGGGTGTAGTTCTGACTAACTATGCGTTCGATGGTCTCTTCTTCAGGATCTTCCAAGTTAATACCGTTAAGGATTTCGTAGCGAGCTTCTTCTGTGCGCGTTACGTCAGGTGACCAAGAGGCAAAGACTTGATACATCTTTCCACTATTTAAGTTGGAGAACGTCCAATCAAATTGGCCCTCCCCATCTTCATTGACTCGCAGCGGTATTTCGCTTTCGTGTGTACTAGTCGTCCACTCTCCTGTTTCGCTTCCAGTGCCCTTGATGGTGCTACTCGTAATGTCCGCTGTGAACCAGGCGCTCGTTGAATCCCCGCGCAATATCGCTACGCCATCTTGCGTCGCATGTCCTTTTTCATGGAACTGTCCGGACGATCCATCGTCGGGGCGCCACTGATCCTCTTGCGCGACCCACCAGCGGCTTCCATATTGATTTTCATCTGTAACACGATTGAAGATCTCGGTATTTCCGTGGATCGTACGCGTTAGTTCTTCACCGTTCCATTCGGTTTCAAATTGAATGTCGTAATCGTAATGTCCAGATTTTAAGGTCGCCTCCAGATCCTTCGGGCCCAGTAAAACGAATCGCAGGTTTTGATCCGTCGATGTGATTGCGCCGGCGTTGGTGAAACTGATCGTCTCAGCCTCTGACTTGGCGAACGTTAGAGTTGCTTTCAAGAATGGTAAAGCCGTCCCCGTTGCATCGGGCAGCTGCATTTCTACCGAGAGGATAGGCAGCAGATTATCTTCCCCTTGATACACGGGACCATAACCGTCCGGTTTGAGAGGAATCGCAAGTGAAGCACTTCCTTGTTGGAGATCTACTGATACTGCGCCGTTGCCGATGCCATCTTTTGCTCCTCCAGTACTTTCAAAATCTACATTGCGGTCCAGCAGCCCGCCGATTGCATCGTTATCGAAAACAACGATTTCCGCTTCTGGTTGAAGGCTACGGTACCAGCCAGATTTGTCATCGTCCTCTTCTTCATCATCTTCAGATTCGCCTGCTTGGGATGGTATCTTATCGCTGTCAATGAGTTCAATTCTCAGGCTTTCGTCCCATTCCTTCTTCTCATCGTCGAGGGGCTCGATCTGAACCGTTACACTGGAGGATCCATCGGGAATAATGACCGTTCCGATCAACCGACCATCATCGGCTTCGAAGCTGACGAGCGAGTTCTCATAATCACCATCACCAACGTAGGGATCGACGACAAGCGACGGATTCGCAGTGTCCTGAATGACTTCGAAATGTACCGTGATTGCGTCGTCGACGTTACCTTCACCTCGGCTAAAGGTGAATGTGCCGGGGTCTTGCGAGATGGTCCTGTCATCTTGATAGGGGTTGATGACAATTTCATCGCTGTCATTTTCACTTTCTTCATATTCTTTGATCTCAGAGGCGTACGCGTTCGTTGCGAAGACGCTAACTGCTGTTGAAATCACCTTAATGTCGACAGAGGCCTTTGCCTCGCTACCTTGCACAGTGATGTGCTCTGGCACATTTTGCAAGCGAAGCCGAGCTTCCAGCTTCGACACGACGTACTCCGCTGATACACCTTCTACATAAAGTACTGTATCAACATCTAAGTCAAACTGCGTTCGACCGGAAATGACGGGTTCTGTCTTGTTTTGGTTGCGCTAGACTTTGATTTCTGAGCTATCGAAGAACAAACGAATACTTCCATCGAGAGTTGCCACGAGACTGTCATCAGACCCAGTCAACCGGACTGGTTCCAAATCGTCATCTCCTCCGTCAACAATCGAATCTTCGAGATCAACGATTTCGTCTTGGTCATCGTCGTTTACGTTTCGCCAAACCCAATCTCTTCCCTCCAAGTCAAGCTTCGGTGTTGGAACTCGAAGAACAATCGGACCTTCTGGATCATCGCCTGGGCCAGGCGGGAATGGATCTTGGGGATTTAAGTCCTCTCGCTGAGTGACAGGGCAGTAATCATCATCATCTCCATGCGGCGGAGAATACTGAATTCGTCCAGCAGGTGGTGCGGATGAGGCTGCGCGTCCTAACAACCTTGCTGGATCTTCAATGAGCAAGATCCCGTCTTCCTCTGGAGCCAAATCCACGTTGGCTTGCCAATCAAAATCGGAGAAACCATAACGGTTGAAGAACAGTTCATTCGTGCCCAGGTGCGAGATCCCTACGTAGGTCGGACGGTCTGCGGGAATGTAATACGTCGTGGTTGTAGGCGGAACCTGACGTAGTGGAACGCCGAAATGCCCCACGCCGATATGATTAAATGCTTCTTCCTGGTGGAAGATATCACCTATTTGCAACCCGTAGTATTCAGCGGCGTATAAACTTGGATCATATATTTTCACATCAATCGCGACAAGATCTTCGCGTTCTGGGGCAATGCCGAGATCAGAGCCATCATTGGGATTGCTTGCCTGCTGCGTCTCAACGCCATCTTTGACGCTGTCAGAGTCGCTATCTGCATTGCCCGCATTCGTTTTGAAGATCTGCTCTTGGATACTGTTGAGGCCATCCACATCGAGATCTAATGAAACATCATTATGCAACAGCGGGTTTAGGACTTGATTTGACGCAGCTATTTCGAAGCCATCGAAAAGAAGGTCGCCGTCTGTGTCAAGGAGGTAGGGACTGGTTCCCAACAGGTGCTCTTGTTGATCTGGCAACCCGTCCTGGTCCGTGTCTTGATCATCTCCCCAAAATACCGCACGACTTACGATGGAGTCACCCAAGGAATTTGAAGCGAGCACCCTATAGAGCGTGGCTACAGAAGTGTCTGAGTTCGTATCAGTGTAAGTAACCACATTCTCACCGAGATTCGCGACAACCGACCAGTCCGTATCAGCAGTTTTGCGCTGCAACTGATAGCTGGTTTCGTCCTCAACGTCGATCCAGTCGACTTTGAGAGTTCCGCCGATTGCCTCAATGGACAGCCCATCAGGTTGAGCAGGCAGGAATGGCGTGGTAATGGTGAGCGGATCCGAGGCAAGGAGATCGTCCGCGAGGATGTGACTGGACACGATTCGGAACGTGTATTGCAATCCCGGTTCAAAAACTTGCCGAACTGTGAACTGTCGGTTACTCAGTTCTAGTTCGTCAGAAATGGATTGCCAAGTTTGACCATTGTCTGTCGACTGCTGGACAAGGTAAAAGTCACTTGTCGTAGAGGAGTCTGACCATTGCAAGTCCAGACGAGCCCGACTCTCGTTAGAGCTCGTCAGGCTGTGCGGTTGATATAGTTCTCGAAATGCGGAGACAGGTTGGCTCGGTTCGGACTGACCGTGAGAGTTTACGGCAGTGACTCGATAGTTGTAGCGGACGCCTTCCAACGCCGTCAAATCGACAAAGGTGGTTTCCGCGATTTGCGTCTGTCCAATTTCGTCCCAATTGTCTCCAATGCCGCGTTCCACCAAGTAGTGAGAATCCAGGCCTTCTGATGTCCAGGAAAGCGTCACCGTTTCTGTGGTGCTTGTATTGCCGGTAATCTGCGGTGCATCAGGAAATGCTGCCGTCGTGACCGAGGCAACCTCGCTATAGACAGGATCCTCTTCCCAGAAATCAGACTGTGATAGTACACGGAATCGATATTCCTTGCCGCCTTGTAAGCTACTTAAGTAGGAGAAGTTTTGAACACCACCACTTAGGCCACCTGAAACGGCCTCCCAATTCCCCTCATCGGAGAAACGCTCGACCCTGTGGTAGACGTCGCTGGAACTGGTTCGATTTGCCCAAGACAGATTGATGCGGCCAGCGTGGATCACCGAAGCGCTGACAGAACCCGCTGGAATCAGGATCGTATTGGCCGAAGTGACGGTACTGTAGGGAGAATCTCCTATCGAATTTGTTGCAAAGAGTCGGTAATGATACTTGTGATTGTCCTGCAAAGAATTGTCGAAATACTCAGTTTGATCAGTCAGCACTGCTACTACTGCCCAGTCGCTGCGATCCGAGCTCCGTTCTAACGTGTAGGAATCGATCTCTCGATCGGGCTGGTCCTCCCAAGCTAAGCGAAGCGAATTTGTATTGCGCTCCGTTGCCACCAGACCAGCTGGTTTGTCCGGAAACGCGGGCGTTACAAAAGAAGTGTTCGCATATTCGGAATTCCCGGCTCGAGCTCGAACGAAGTATTCATGGTTCCCGTTCAATTCTCTCTGGATGCTGGCCCATTCGACATCTCTTTCAGTCGTCTTGATGTGAAACCAGGTGTCTCCGCCATCTCGGGAATAATCTAGTTTGTAATTCGGTTCTCTTTCTGAGTTATCACTCCAAGAAACATGGAATTGCGTTGAACTTACTACGGTCACGCTAAGGTTTGACGGAGCGATAGGAAGAGTGTAGATCACCACAGGATCGCTTGCTTGAGAACTTCCATGTTCATTTTGGGCAATGAGCCGGTACGAGTAGTTTGTCCCCTCATCGACATTATTGTCCGTAAACGATGTGGTATCAGGCGTGGGGGATTCGATGGAGGCAATCTCTGACCATGAACCACTCCCAATCTTTCTTTGAATGACCAAGCGAGACACGTTCGTGTCGAGTGATGGCCAAGTCAAAACCACGCTTTCTGATGTGGATGACGCGGAAGGTCTGGAAGGTTTACTTGGAAACTCTGCCGTCGTGAAGCTTGCTACTGCGGGCGTTGTGGATTGCGATCGGCTCGAGCCCGCAAAAATACGGAACCAATAAGTTTGCCCTGGTATGTAAGAGGAGCCTATATTCTCAGTTTCTTTACCGCTGACGACAGTCATTAGTGAACGATAAGATTGACCATTAGTCGAGATCTCGATGCTGTAATTGTTTGCAACCTCAGAAACTTCCGTCCACTCAACTTCGGCTACAGTTGCTGTGATGCGATTAATGGTGAGATTTTCAGGCGAGATTAAGAGCGTGGTTGCATTCCGCGTGGTACTAGGATCGGAAACACCGTCCTCATTGCGGGCATAAATGCGGTAAGAATAAGTTTGGCCTTCATCGAGATTCTCATCGCGAAATTCTTTCACGTTGACATCTGTTGTGTGCCAAGTTTGCCAGTCTTCGCTACCGACGCGACGTTGTACCTCAAAAGTGGCTACTTCCGCCGTTGATCGCCAAGGGAGATGTACTGAATCGACTGTGACAGTCGTCGCAAGATGTGTTGGCTTCGGTACTGCTGGTTCGTCGGGGTCATCCGGGAAGGAGTCCGGAGCTGTCGTCTCCAACGTCTCCGAATAGGCAGCGTGCTTCAGCGGTACCGTACGATAAGGCGAAGGAGTTTCGTAAGAAGAAACCACGCGGAAAGAATAATTGCTCCCTAATTCATAGGTACGGTAAACGGTGACATTGTACTCACCGGAGTCATCGGAATTGATGGAACGTATGGGTTGCCATGTCCAACCCCAATCTTCCGAGCGTTGAATCTCGTATTGCGTGGATACTTGCGCGTTGTCCGTCCAGCTTACTTCAATCTTCGATACATCTTGATACTCAACGTCTAAGTTGATCACCGGATTCGGTAGGATCCATCCTGTCGCGGAAACACTTGGTGAAGAGGCGCCTATCGTGTTTTGAGCCAGAAGGCGATATGTCCTTTGGTTGCCTGGTTGGAGTCCAGTATCTGTATATTCTCGGATCTCGGCATCTAGGTTGGCAATGGTTTGCCAAGCCCCGTTGGCGCCAACGCGTTGGACCTCGACCGTGTTTGCGTTGCGAATAGGCAGCCATCCAAGCTGGATGGAAGAATCATCCCCGACGGCTGTCAGTCCACTTGGTTGCCAGGGAACTGCCGGTATCGTGGTTGAAATCGACTCAGATATGGACGAAATCTGATTTCTGGAAAGCCAGTTCTCTGCATCCCTAGCCTTGAAGGCGCGAACGCGGAATAAGTACTCGCGGCCTGGTTCGAACGGACCTTCGGACAACTGCCTTTCCACATTTTCTGCAGTCACAAAGCTAGCAGTAACCGGCTCATAACGGTCGAGTGGCGATGGGATCGCGGTATCGACTTTTCGCCAGCTTTCCCCGCCATTTTCCGAGTACTCCACCATAAACCGTACATCGATACTCGATTCGTTGACCCAGGTCATCAAGATTCGATTGTCTTGTTCCCGGTGCTGGGCAACTAATCCGGTGGGAGCTAAGACTGTGGTCCTGATCCGCGAATGCTCTGACGGCGGCGAATACCAGGTGCCATTGGAGGCAAGAAGACGGTAGTCGTAGCTTGTGTCTTCGATCACGTTTTGGTCCACGAAAGTCGTGACTTGGGCATCTGTTTGTGCAATCTCTGCCCACTGACTGTCACCATAGCTCTCACGACGCTGCAATTGGAAACTAGTCGTTCCATCGTCTCGACCATTCCAGGTCAAAACGACTGCACCCGATTCGAGACGATGCCCAGGCGGTTCTGGCTTGGCCGGAAACGAGGGCGAAACGATGGTTACAGGCTCCGAAGTGGAATAAAGGTATGTAGGGATGCCGCCACCGTAGGTACGCACGCGGAACCTATACTCATGGTTGGGTTCGAAATCATGGTTTACGACGTACAGATTGATCCCTTCGTCCACTGTCTCTGGGGCCAGGGTCCAATTTGCACCCCCGTCCGTCGACCATTCCACCCGAAATTCGTTCTCGAGCCGTGCTAGGTCGCGCCACGTCACTTGAACTTGAGTCGAACTCAAAAACGTGGCATCTAATTGATCTGCTGGATTGGGTTTTACGTAGACTCTCAGCGGATCGCTTCTTTCGGATAGCCCGTGCACATCGTATGCATCGATGGCGTAGTAGTAGCGAGTGTCCTCAACCACTGAAAGATCGCGGTACTCCGATGAATCTCCATCTACACTGACCAGCAGTTCCCAGTCTGTTTGGTCCGTGCTGCGATATAGGTTGTAGTATTCCACCTCCTGTGGTTGTTGCTGCCAGCTTAACAACAGAGACTCATGTGTAATTCGGGTGGCTGTAAAGCCCGCGGGGGCCGGGGGCCTACGGAATACAGAGAATGATTCATCTGTTGAATCTCCGTCAGTATCAGTAATTGTCAACGTGACGATTGCCTGACCATAGGAATTGGGGTTGGTAAAGACCTGAACTTCTCGATGCGCCCCCTCGCCCGTAACTTGAATGAAGTCCTCTTCTGGCACAACGAGGTCGTGATTGGACGAGGCAAATGTGATTGCTAATTCGTCATATTGGTCCTCGCTATCCCCAATGCTAAACGAGAGCGGATCGGAGATATTTCCCGGCAGCGAGATGTCTTCAATTTCAGAAATCGAGGGAGCGATTCCCGCGCGAGAAAAGACGCCGTTGACTTTAAGTTCAGGTCGGTAGCTTAACTCGGAATGCTCACGGCTGGCGATCGAAAGATTCAGTGGCCTGTTCCAGCGGTAGGATCCGGTAGCATCGATTCGAAACGCGATTGAGTCGAGTTCTGGCGAACTGGCAAGGGCACTAGTAACTACGTCAACAACATCAACTGTAACTCTGGCTAGGTTTGACGAACTAACCGAAAACTGCAGGCTATCGCCAATCGGATCTAGCTGTGCATCATTGTCCGTAAAGTTAATTTCGTCCCAATCGTCCGTGACACGAGAAAGAACAATTCCAGTTACATTGGATCCGCCCAGCACCTGAAAACTAAAGTCGGCTGAGTTTAATTCACTGATTTCGGCGGGGAGGTCGAAGCGGAAATAAATCGTGCTCTTCCCATCCTCGTGCTTGGATGCACGAACTTGGTCACGCCAACCGGTAACTCGTGGGGCACCATAATCCTCTTCAGATACATCGGTGTCCTGTTGTGAATTAAGGATCTTTGTTTGGAAGGGTGAGGGTATTAAAGTGAATTGATACAACTGACTTGCATCCATGCCATCGCTTACAGCGAATTCAAAGGTGCCAAGGTTGTCTTCAGGCAGAATCTCGGGTGCAGTGAAGGTCAGTTTGTCAAGGTCGGAAATTGGGATCGCAGTTGTGGGGACGTCTGATCCATCAAAAAGAAGTGTTCCACTTTCAATCTGAATATTGCTGATGGTAACGGAAGTCAGCTCGTCTGATTCCACATCCTCGTAGGTCAGATCGGACGAGTCAAATACATGCGTTTGTGCGGCCTCGATCGAAAGCTGCTGATTACTGGACGTCGGTGCGTCGTTTACAGACTCGACGTTAGCGGACATAGAATAGATCTCCGCACTCTCGCGATCACTCGCACTGACACGGAAGCTGAAAATCGAAAGGTCATCGCCAAAGAAGTCTTGCGCAGGAGTGAAAACGAGTCGGTTTAAGTCACCGATCTCAATTGTTTTCGGCAAAGGTGTACTGCCAAGGTCAATGACTCCTTGAACGGGGTCATCAAAAGTAAGCGAGCCATTCAGATCGTTAGCCACAGACTCGATGATCACGCTGTGGAAGGGAGCATTCGCAAGGTCTGAGTAAGTGAAATTACTTTGCTGGAATTCGAATGGCGTATCCTCTGGGGTTTCAAAGGTCTCGTCCATTCCTTGGGGTAACGGTTCTCTCCGAATTACATCGAATGATGTGGTCGCAACGCCACCATCCAAATCCGTTACTGTCAAAGTGATCGTTGACGTGCCCATCACACCATTGTCAATGATCTGCACGTTGCGATCAGTCCCAGTTCCAGTCAGCACTATGTGGTCGGCTGATTCAGGGATAATTTCGGGATCGCTCGACGAGAAGCTGAGAACCAATTGATCTGCAGGGGTGTCCGCATCACCGATAAAGAATGGTAGCGTGTCGGATTGCGGCACCTCCAAAATCAGGTCATCGATCTCGGTAATCGTGGGTGGATCGATAAAGTTGCCGGACAAGTTGAGAATCGGTCGATGCGAATCGACCGCATTTTCACTACTTGCATATTTGACGGTTGAAGTGCCGCTTCCCGTGATTGCAAAACTAAGTTGGGTTTCACCTGCAGCCAGGGCGGCAAGCACGTACTGGGTCATGTCAATACTCGAAGGTTGGCCCTCAACCGGCGTCCAAGTAGCCACCGGGTTTCCATATGCAGGCTTGTTGTTCCAAGTTAGAGTCTCCTGCTCCCATGTGTCGTCGGAAACCTCCCGCAAGTAATGCGTCACACTTGCATTCGTTATTGAGATCGGATGAAGTTGCAGCTTCGCCTTATAAGCCTGTCCGTGAAGATTGGACAAATCGAATCGGAGGTACGTTTGTTTGCTACTTGAGTAGACCTCAAGTGTTTCGCTGCTCCCAAAATTCGAGTCTTGATGGTCGCCGTGGTTGTAAACCCACGAATCTGCAGGCGAAAAATTAGGACTTACAACTTGAGCGACCAAGATCGAAACAGTCACAGGTTCACTAACATCGAGAGCATCACTAACACGATAGGTGAAAGTATCTATGCCAACGAAGTCGGTAGGTGCAATGTATTCAAACGCGCCATTGTTGGTGAACACAACAGAACCGGCCGTTGCGCTAGTATCAAGACCGACTGCGGTCAGCACTTGCTGTCCATCTTCGTCGCTGTCATTCGCTAGCACACCAGAATGCAGATCAATCGACAGCTCGTAGCCTCCATTGATCGTGTCGTAGGAATCTGCAATGCCGGTCGGCGTTCGATTCGCGTCGGTTGTGACGAGATTTAGCCTGGGTCGCAGCGAAACATCCGGATGTTCACTACTGGCGTATTTGACCGTCGACGACCCGGTTCCCGTAATTGCGAAGCTCAATTGTTTGTCGCCAGCAGCCAACGCCGCAAGTACATAATCCGTCAAATCAATCGTTGAATTCTGACTAGCCGAGGGTGTCCAAGTTTTCACCGTGCCGGCGTAAGTTGGCTTGTTGTTCCAGGTCAAAGTCTCTTCATTCCAACTGTCGTTGGTGATCTCACGCAAATAATGAGTCACACTGGAATTGGTAACAGAAAACGCTTGCATTTCCAGCTCAGCCTCGTACACTTGGCCTTGCAATTCTGACAAGTCGAAACGCAAATAAGTCTGCTTGCTACTGCCAGAGACTTCTAACGCACCATCGTTTCCATAATTCGTATCCCGTTGCTCGGAAGCACTGTAGACCCAAGCGTCGTAAGGCAAAAAACTTGGACGAGCCGCTTGCCCAACTTCGATTGAAACGGTGACTGGTTCACTGACGCTGAGCGAATCACTTACGCGGTATGTAAACGTGTCCGTGCCAACGAAATCTGTCGGCGCAACATATTCAAACGAGCCGTTGTTGCTGAGCACAACAGAACCGGCCGTTGCGCTAGAATCAAGGCCGACTGCGGTCAGCACTTGCTGCCCATCTTGGTCGCTGTCATTCGCTAGCACGCCAGAATAAAGATCAACCGACAGCTCGTAGCCTCCATTGATCGTGGCATAGGTATCCGCGATGCCGGTGGGCGTTCGATTCGCGTTCGTCGTGATTAGATTTAGGCGTGGTCGCAGCGTAACCGGCGATTCTCTACTATTTTTCGATCTATGTCTTCACAGATATCAAGGCTGCACAGCGGGGCCTGAAAGGTCTGTCCAGATCCGAGCTGCCACGCTTTGGTGGGGTGCTCTTTCAAGGTTGGCACATCCTGATCGCAATCTCCCTTCTTATTGGTCTTCTGTTGATGGACTTCACGTCCTTCTTCGCCGCGGGAGCATGCGTCGTCGGAACGTATGGAATGGCGCTGACCCGGCGCTCGACACGGCTGGGCTGGCAGAAGACTCTTGCGACGCTGGAAGCAGGAGCGCGAGTGGCGATAAGCATTTCGGCCCTGCTCGCCAGTGCCGCCATCATCTACGGCGTTGTCGTGCAGACGGGTCTTCTGACGAAAGTGACGTCAATCCTGCTCGATTTCTCAGGCGGGTCGACTTTAATTGCGATCGTCTTGATTGGCTTGATTAGCTATGTCGTTGGAATGGGCATGCCAGTGACCGCATCCTATGTGATCATTGCCGCGCTTGGGGCACCATTTCTGCAGGACTTGGGAATAGCGACTTTGGCTGCCCATTTGATCATCTTCTGGTTTGCACAGGATTCGACCATCACACCGCCGGTTTGCATGACCGCCTTTGTTGGTGCCCGTATCGCCGACGCCGATCCCATGCGCACGGGATGGGAGTGCGTCAAACTTGGAAAGGCCCTTTACATCATCCCGTTCGTGTTTGCCTTTGGCAATCTCCTGAGTGCAAATGTGCTGGAAGTCATCTTTGACGTCGTGTGTCTGTTTCTTGGTTTTTGGGCTTTGCAAGTCTCATTGACCGGATATTGGCAAAGGACGTTGGGCGTGGTGGCAAGAATTTATCTTGCACTCGTATCTGTCGCGGCAATTTACGCGACCGTCGGTCCGGCCGCGGACAGTGTCGCGTGGTTCATCGGTGCAATGAGTGCTGCTGTGATATTTGTCTGTCTAGTCAAGCCGAAGACGGTCGGTTCTGCACCATCGTCCGACCGGTCTGCATAGGTGTTGCGACCAGCTGTTGCCACACAAATGCGATCTCGAAAGACACTCGATATGCCGAACCATGTTGGGGCAGACTTGGTGGATAGAGGCGTTTCGGGCAACAAAGGTGCCAGAGGACACATGCCTTGGCGCACTGCTTTGTCCGCTAGATTCGAGGAAACCAATGCACGTCCGCAATTCGGCCCTTGATCAAGTTCTTGGCGCCGCTCGGCTGGAGTTGCGTTCTC
Source organism: Planctomycetota bacterium (assembly GCA_039030255.1). Classification (GTDB taxonomy): domain Bacteria; phylum Planctomycetota; class Planctomycetia; order Pirellulales; family Pirellulaceae; genus Aureliella. Next base: position 14,011 of record JBCCEO010000083.1, read on the forward strand.
TTCGTGAACCGGAAGAAAATTATACTCCGATAAAACGAAAGTCTGGGCTTTCATCATTGCAAACCGAGTGTTTTGCACCTAAAACGCTCGCCCATTTGATGGCGCCGAACCGAGCAAATCAATGACCGAGTCGTCCAATCATCCCATTTACTTCGTACCGGGACTTCATCGCGGATTGAGAGTGCTCGAAATACTTGGCGCGGCCGGTGAACCCATGTCGCTTAGCGAAATTGCAGCGGCGATGGAGCTGAGCCGATCCTCCACATTTCGCTTGCTTTATACTTTGCGGCATATGGAGTTTGTAAAAGAGGCAGAGCAGAAGAACACATACACGCTCAGCGCGCGCGTACTGAACCTTGGTTTTGCCTACTTAAACCAGCAACCGATTACAAAGATTGCGCGCCCGCATCTTGCGGCGCTGCGGGACAAAGTGGGTGTCAGCACACATCTCAGTGTCTTGGAAGGGCGCGATGTCCTCTATCTGGGTAGTCACCAGGCAAGGAGCGGATTTGTGTCTAGCATGGCCACAGGCACGCGGACCGAGGCATATGCATCTGCGATTGGGTGGTGTTTGCTCCAGGATCTGACCACGAGCGAGCTAAACGATTTTTGTGACGGGTTGGAGATGAAGAAATTCACCGATCAGACGCCTCTTGACTGCGAAACATTAAAGGCACGGGTTTCACAGGTGCGCCATGACGGTCTTGTCGTTTCCCGCGGCGTAAGAGATCCGGGCGGCTCAAGCATTGCGGTTCCGGTCCGCGACAATACGGGAAAAGTGGTTGCCTGCGTGAATATTTCCGGCCCCGACAGCGGCTTTGATTTCGACCGGATTGACAATTTCTATATTCCGGAGACCCAAGCAACAGCGCTGAAAATATCACGCGAGTTGGGATATTCGGGATCTGACTAGGCTTGCGGCTCAGGCCAAGTCGAGAATCTTGCGTGCTTCTTCTGGTGTCGCGATGGCGCCGCCGAGGGCATCGACAATGAGTGTGGCCTTTTCGACAAGCTGTGCGTTTGATTGGCAATGTTCGCCTTTGCGAATGTACGCCGTATCTTCCATTCCTATTCGCACATGGCCGCCCATAATGTATGACTGAGCCAGCATCGGGAAGGCATTGCGACCGATGCCGAATGCTGCCCACACACTTCCCTCGGGCAGCTGCCCAGCAAGATAGGCCATGGTCCGGGTATCCGCCACAGCACCAAATCGAACGCCCAGCACGATCTGCACCATCACCGGGGTTCTGATAATGCCGCGTTTGATAAAGTCGCCAACCATGTGAAGATCGCCGGAATCGAAGACTTCTATTTCGGGCTTGACACCGGCGGCGTAAATCCGCCCGGCCATAATTTCCAGATTGCGGGGTGAGTTTATGACACTGGCTTGGCCGGACCACATCGTGTTGAAGTCAAGCGTGCAAATGTCGGGACAGAGGTCCTCAACATGAGCGACCCGCCTTTCTGGCGAGCATAGTGTGCTGCTTGCCGCCGCAACCTTAGGATCATTGTCGGAGGGCACAAAGCGTCCACCCTCTCCGGTCGTAAGATTCAGGATGATATCCTCATTCTTCTCGCGGATCCGGTTCACCACTTCACGATACAATTCAAGCCGCATTGAGCCCTTTCCAGTTTGCGGATCGCGCACATGAAGATGAACAATTGATGCACCGGCTGAGGCGGCGTCTAGTGCCTGCTCGGCGATTTGGATGGGCGTGATTGGCAGGTGCGGGCTGCTGTCGGGCGTCATCAAATTGCCGGTGATCGCGGCCGTCAGGATCGTCTTGTCGACCACGTCAATACTCCATTTCCGCAAGCGCAGCCGTGATTCCAGCGCCGGTCAGATCGATGATTTGCTCAATCTCCTCCGGCGTTGACGTATAGGATGGCGCGAGCAGAATGTGGTCTCCATTCGTTCCATCGACGCAGCCTTGCGCCGGGTAACACATGAGGCCGATGTCAAGCGCAGCTGTTCCGATTTTCTGGGACAGTTTCGCTTCAGCGGGAAAGCAATTCTTGGTATCTTTGTCGCGTACCAGCTCCAAAGACCAGAACAGACCGCGGCCGCGAATGTCGCCGACGTTTGGGTGCTTGCCAAATTGGGCGTTCAGGCCGTCTCGTAGTTGCTCGCCCCGCGCGCGCACATTGTCCAACATGTGATCTTCTTCGATCACTTTCTGCACCGCCAATGCACCTGCTGTTGCAATGGCGTGGGACATATAAGTGTGTCCATTCCACAAAGACCCGCTGCCGCTCTCAATCGACGCCACAACCCTTTCGCTCGCCATTACGGCGGCGATTGGTTGATAACCGGCAGCCAAGCCCTTGGCCAATGTGGTGATGTCGGCGGCAACATTCTCCTGCTCCAGCGCAAACAGGCTGCCTGTTCGGC
>JBCCEO010000084.1:0-16317 GCA_039030255.1 Planctomycetota bacterium
CATCTCCTAAGAGGGAGATTCTTTCTCTTGTGAAGTCATCGCGTTCTGGATCGGGATCTTAGAACACAGCCAAACATCACAAGGGCCATCGAGGAAGGCTCAGGCACCGATGAGTTGAACCCAACATTGAGTGCAGACCCTGAAGAATAATTCACAATGTGGCGCGGATTTGATTGATCGCTAAAATAAAGTTGGTTGTAATTCCCGCTCGCAGTTACGTTTCCAGAAGCAAAAGAAAACCCTGGCTGCTTGTGATTGTCCCCTGAGAATGCACTGCTGTCTGCAATGGCCTGGAAAACAGGGAAGGGGGTTGTACCTTGGAAGTTCATAATTGCAATCCCATCGATTAACTCATTGTTCACCGACAAATCGTCCCAGACCGTGGTCTGCCATCCATCGACGTTCAACTGTTGCGAGTAACCACCAGAAAACACAATTTCTCCACTCAATACACTACTAGCGTAAAAACCTGTGCTCGATGACGAGTCTGAATCAGGAACATTCATATTGACCAAGAAAGCCGCGTTCCAGTTCTCACCATCATTCACCTGAGGGTGCAGGGAGGCAGCTCCAGACGGCAGGACACCTGCAAACTCATATTGCACAACATCGGCAAAAGTGGCGTCAGCACTCAGCGGCAAGAGTACCAGAGTAAGAATTCCTATCGCGGCACGTCTGGCGAAAAGCATGAAGGGCTCCCCTGAACAAAGGCGGAAAATCGGTCCACACGGTCGTCCTGCATCTAGCCAAAAACCAAGGTGTTTAGCACGGGCAGCACACTTGCAAGCCCCAGAGTATTCATCTGTGCGGTTAGACACTCCAAACTCCCATCAATGTAGGATTGCGAGTTATTTGACATCCCATTCTACTTCTAAAGTTCTTTGCATACTAACCAAATATCTCATCATAGACTAAGCCAGGAAGAATCGACGAAAAGCCGTATGCCATTGACGGCATGCATCTTGCGTAAGGATACGTGAAACCGCAAACTACATTACGTGCCGCACAAGTCGAGCACGGTGCGCACACTGGCATTCAGAAGAAAGCTCCAACCGCCAACATTATTGACTCACCAATATCTGCCCGATTGGCTTGGAATCTGGCCAGTAGGAAAGTACATAACTATTCTGTCCATCGACGACGCGAACGTTGCAAGTTGCCCCATCGGCGATTGGAACACCTGCAGTCACCGGCTCTAGATTCAGTTGATGCGAGCCGCTAGGCAGTTCCATACGGAGAATCTGAATTTCACGCGGCAACAGCCCCCAACAACGCGTATCAGCGGACTCCGTTGCTTCCCAAAGCACGCCAGCTGCGTCCAACGCGATGGAAGCGAAATCCGAACTGACATCCAATTGATCCTTGGCCGCGTAGACGGCTCCTTTTTTCAACACCCGACGCACCACCGCTCGGGTGATGACCTGAGGTAACTTGGTTTGATAGGAATCGGTGGCCAAGTAATGAAGATCGGTAATGGGCAAAGTCGTCGATACGGGCGATCCGTCGACTTCGACTCCGACCATATCGAAAGGCTTCGCCGGACTAGCAATGGTTGGTATTTTCACCGGTGCCAAAGTTGGAGGAACGGAGTACTCACCAATAGTGCTGAGAATGATTCCCGCAGCTTGGAGAGCATGTTGTGTTGCGCGTTGCGGCGTTTCTTCCTTGTAGGGACCTCGGCCGACAAGTGCAATCACGTAAACAACTCCGTGCCCAGGAGAACTATGCACGCCATGCTGGACGCGTTCGATGTCCTGCATGAGCATAGGAGATTCTGGCAGCAGAGCTAAAGTTTCTTCATAGTAGCGGGCAGCCTCATGATAATCGGTGTGCGTTTCCTCAAGCAGCATGCCGCGCAAATAAGGAGCGATTGGAGGCACACAGTAGTGTTCTGGCAATTCCTCGTCCCAAAGCTCCTTCGCCTTGCCGTACAATTCGCGTTGCTTGGCAAGCGTTTGCAGCGAGTAGCTTTCGGCGTCCACTCCATCCTGCATCAAGCTGCATAGACTGAGCATCACACGCACTAGCAACCGTTCATAGTCCTCGCCGCTGTAAGCCCGCAGTTGATCGTCGGCCACGTAGGATGCCGCCGTTTCAGCCAGGCTTCTTTGTTCCAAGTGATCCCATTGATCACGAATCGCTCGAAGCCTTTGCTCTGCTTGCCCCACGTCACCTTGAAAGAGCTCGACCATTGCCATGTCGAGCTCAAGCACCGAAGCATCGTGCTTGCCCTTCTCGTTCAGCTTTGCGAGCTGCGTTTGAGCCGCGGCAAGATCGTTACGATAGAAAGCGCTGCGCGGACTGGCCAATCGCCCCGCATGCGTCGTGCAGCCAAGCTGAGTCAAACCGAGCAAGATCAGCATCAAGCTATACGAAAAATACGCCGCGAAATGACGCGGCGTATTCATCTGAATCTCTGGCTCAACTGCACTCATGACAGCTCGTGACTAACCTGACGAAACAAGCTTACTTCGTCCCAGGGAAAATGTTGTAGCTCGACCATCGGCTAAGAGGAGACTTGTGATAGCCCTTGCGAATTTCCGCTTGTTCTTTGAAACTCGTCGCCGTCCGCGTATCAATCATTTCCAAGGTCAGCAGATAATCACGCTGCGAAGACGAATTGCGATCGGTGGTTCCGCTGGTAAGCTTCGCAAACAGCAGGTAGTCCACGGGCTGTCCACCGCGGGCAAGCACATCCGTAAAGAGTTGCATGTTGGCGGGGACAAACAAGGAATCGGGACGCAAGCGTGTTTCGTACAGTGCGGATTCGACCACGCGACGACTCAGCGGTGCAAAACTTGGCGACTGACTAATTCGCGTGTCGATCAATTCGTAGAGATGTTCCTTGAAGTCGCCTAGCTCTTCTGAGGAATGATTTTCAACGCCTACGAAACAAACCGTTCTTGGGATAGGAGCGGTTCCGGGCAGAGGATTCCCCATCGCATCAACTTGCATCGAAGCAGGAACCACCGTGCAGCGCCCCAGGAGTTTCGCGACCGATTCCTCCACCAAAGGCTTATAGACAGCGGACCCAGCAGAATGACTGCCCACCATATCCGGCTTGTCGGACTTGACTAAGTGGCCGTACTGAAAGCCTCGGCAACCGACAAAAACAATGGCACTGACTAGGCTTAATGCACAAATGGCCTGGTAGGCTCGCTTGGACGATAGATGCATCCCTTCATCCCTCGTTGGTGAATTCTATTCTTCAATCTGTCATGTAGCGAAAGGGGAATTGCGACGGCAAGTTCGTTTCACAACTCGCTTGGAAGCATTACGACTTCCCGGCATGTTGCTAGCGTTCATCCATGGCACCTGCCTTATTCCCACTGGAATAAGATCGGTATTCCGTCCCATCAGTATTCATCTTGTTTTGCTTTGCTAGCATCTCCTTTCTTCATTGCTCCGCGCGTAGCTTGACTTTTCCGAGCCGAAACATGCTGCCAGGCTCATTCAGGGCGATGAATCTTCATCTTCGAGCTCGCATAGTTTTCGGGCACTCGCGTAATCCATCCAACGTTCCTCATCCCATGCTTTGGGGTCTATGCGATCGTTCACGGAAAACCAATTGAACTTTACCTCCGTGGTTGTCTTAGTTTTCACAAGTTGATCAATCTCCCGTATGTTTGGATCTCGCAAAGTTAATCCGTGTTCAACGATGAACAGACTCTCAGGCAAACGAATGCCCGGCGTTGGCTCACACCACTCGATGACGCTTGAGTAACGAGGTGTGGACGAAATCTTGCCATCTGACTCATGCTGGAAGCTACACGAAAAGTTCGTTGGAAGTGACGTTGCCAAATCAAACTTATATTCCCGAACACTAAAGCGACGGCCTGCTTCACCATCTTTGAGAGGCACTCGCGCTTTCACGCTAACCGTTCGTCCCTTAAGAGTTGTTACTCCATGCGTCGCGAGAGCACCTAAAACGATACCGCGTGTCTTGGAGATTTCCTTCGAGTCATAGATCACTGAGGGGAAGAAAGCGAATCCAACCATTTTGAAATTTGGAATATCATGATGGTTCAGGTGCAAGTTTAGATCAGCAGCGGGCATGCGTTTTGGTGCGGAAACGAACTCCGTAAACAACCGGTTGCCATCGCGTATGAACTGTGAACGAACGGCGCTGCGTGAACGCCTGCGAAGCGGATCGTCTTGGGATAGCAGTAACGCGCTAGCAAGCCGCTTTTCTTCGTAATCACATACAATGCGGATCTTTACCTTGAACGAGTCTGCTATGCCATCCCCTTCCTCATTCTTTTCAAACTCGAGCAGTAGATCATAAGAAGTTACGCTGTCGCAACAGTCTGCAACCTGCTTCAGCATCGATGCACATTCAGAGGGGGATATTTCATCCTGCGCAAGAGCCTCATTTCCAGCCAGAACTACCGTCAACAAAAGCCAAACCCGAAAAACACACATACCTGCACCTTACACGCCTACTCTGTATCAGGACACCACAAATCGCCATCGTATTCTAACCAGAGATAGGAGTAGACGCCGCCTACCTCAGGAATCCACTGGAAAAGCACGTTGGACTTGCATTTATTGTCTCGATCGCAACCGGCACAGTACCTCGCCTCTTCACAATAATCGAACTGATTCAAACTGGCCTTGAAGTTAACAGACCCATCTTCTGAGTGCTGCAAATCATCGAATGTTTTATTCTGTCTCACCGATATTCTTTTACGAGGAATGGGCAGAATCCAATGTCTTGAATCAAATCGCGGTCAATGTTTTCGCACCTGCGAGGAACGTACGGGATATCCGTACAGTTTCTTTCAACTATTTCATTGCAATCTTCCGTGACAAAATACATCCAGCTTCCGAATCCTTGGGCTTTACACGAAGCTGAATCAGCAAGCCCACCGAACGCAGCGAGTACAAGCAAAAGAATCTTTCGCATATCCAATTTCCCCTTGATCTACCGAATGAAACGAACCTTACACTTATGCGTGTATTTCTTTTTCTTAAAATCGAATACCAGCAAAATACTTTCCCCTTCGAACTCTTCCGGTGACTCCACATTCGAATTCAAGTAAATTCGATGAACCCTGCCGATCTTATCCAGCATCTTTGAATTCACTTCACATGGAAAAGATGCTTTCACTGACACTTGCATCGCGAGGGTACCCTCCTCAGACAAGAAGCCCTCCCCATTGGGGTTGCGATTGAGTTTCAGAATTCCGGTAGCCGCGTAGCCAGCACTCTCGGAATCGAACACAAAGCTAACCCGCTCAGGTGAAAAATCGAATGCATCCATCTTCGAAATATTCAGCTGGCATTCAGATACGCTGCCCAGTGGATGACTAATCTTCACCGTCCCGTACATGCCGGCCTTCGGAATATCAGACGCTCCAACCGCGATGCGAACCACGCCTCCTTGCTCGGTTCCCTGGATTCTCAAGTCAGCCTCTTCAAACTGCCCTGTTCCTTTTACCTTTACCTGGTCTAGCTTCACCGGTTCTGTAAAACGAAAAGGAAGCTCCACAGGCTCCAGACTCTTGGGAATTTCCCAAGCTCGCAATTTCACTAAGTACTGCGGCTGAGAAAAACCCAAGAACTGACGATAGGTATAGTCACAATCAACGATGACGCGATCAGCAGCTGTTGCCAGGTTGTAAAGAGAAAATCTCGCAATTCCCTTGGGCTTGTAGTTAGAGGCTTGTGGCGTGATTGTCACGGTGGTCGTCGCGCTGGCTCCCGGTTTCAGAGCTTCGATGATTTTGGAACCGACCGTACAGGAACAGGTCGTTTTAAAGCCATCAAACCGTAGCGTCCTGCTCGTACCGTTCTTGATTTTCAGCACAAGCTCAATTGGCACTCCTGGCTCAACAACTCCAAGATCAAGCGGCTTGCCCCATTGAACTGCTCCAGGTTTTCGCTCGTCAAGCGAAATCTCTTTCTTGAGCAACTTCTTGCCTTCAACCCCTGAAGAAAACGCGGGAGCCGAGGAAAGGAGAAGAAGGAAAAAAACGATACCGAAACGCATACCACCAACCTCGACGCATTAGATTGCCATCTCGTTTTACCGCAGCAAATTACAATGAAATATACCCCTCGCATCAATTGTAAATAGCATCGGTTTAAAAAGCTCAATTTTTTCCAGATAGCCAACTTATTGAAATCAAGTACGTCCATCGCAACAACAGCATGTTACCGTCAATCAACCTGGCTTTCGGCGCAGGTAAATATCTTAGCGATGGCTGCGGGTTTTCCGAAAGGCATTTTCCGACGAAGGCGAACGAGGACGCGGAACGCCTCCACCAGCGGCTGAGAGCCTTGAAGACGGCTTGACGACTTCCGCTACAGAAGAGGGCTTCCGGAGCAAATTCATGGATCAAAGTCAAAAAGGCTCGCATAGCGCGAGAAAGATGAAGAACCTCCCGGGCTATCACGCGACGCTCCGCAAGCAGTGACGACTTCGAGGCCTTCCTGAGCTGCTCGGGTGCGGGTTCATGATGAGGCCGAAAGTCTTGACACTCATTCTTGAGGAAACGCCCACACCAGCCGCTTGGCGGCACCTGAGGTTTTCCCGTGTTCGCATTTGAATTCGGGGCAGGCGTAGAAGGAAGTCTGCTACAGACGGTACGCACCGTACCGCATTGGCCGAGAATTCCGGGAAACCGCAGGCTCGCGCCAGGCGGCTGATACTGCAGCCAAGGAGGAAAGCACTTACAATTTGGAGCACAAGCTAGGACTGCACTCATGACGGAATCGAATCCATGAATCGATCGAACATTGCTAGCTGCGAAGAATTGCTGGCTTTGTCGATCGAGCGGCATGGAGGTTTCAACGCGTTCGAGAACGTCAGCAAGATCATCCTTCAGCTACACGAACTAAGCGGGATGATTCCGTGGGCCAAAGGAATCGCTCGGACCTTTGAAATGCCTCCGCGCATTGCTATCGAGCCTCATCAGCTCCGAGCCAGCCTCCTGTACAAAGATGCGACGATCACGTTTGACCAAGGAACGATGAAGCAAGACGGCGAGGAACATGCCCAATATCGACGCAGCTTCGCCGGCTTCCGCAAGCTCCGCCGCTGGAGCAACATAGATGCAGGCTACTTTTTTGGCTATGCCCTCGTGAATTATCTCCGCTTGCCCTTCATGCTTGCAGAACTGCCGATTCGAAAATACCGAATCGGCCACGGGCTTTCTTGGGTGGAGTTCGAGTTTCCCAACGGGGCCGATACGCATAGTCGCATTCAACGCTTTTGGTTCGACTCCAGTGGACTCTTAGTCCGGCATGACTATCGAGCAGATATCTTGGGGCCAATTTTCTATGGGGCCCACTTCAGCGGCCATTACCGCTTTGATTTGCCGATTCCAATCGCGGAAGATCGCCAAGTCGCCATGCGATTGGGAAGCTGGTCCACGAGCCTAGTCGCCTTAAAAGCACGATTTACCGTGGAATCCGCGGAATAGCAAAGCTTGGGCGTCGCGAAATTCTAAGTGGATCATCGATGGGGAGTGAAGTCGAGGTAATCTGACTTCATTTGGCTTTTCCGATCCTAAAATCCTGATTTTTCAGATTTCCAATTTGCAGTGACCGAAGGTGTCAGCCGCCTCGCGAAACTTGGTTTGTAACGAGTTTGAAACTCATTCATTCGAAGTCTTTCCCGAGGAGGGGCAAGTCCGCCCCAACAGCCATGGCCACTGCAACACTTTTCGATGACGCTGTCCAAGACTCTGATTCGGCTCAACTGCTGCTGCCATTCGAAACCGAATGGGCATCGGAAGAGTGGCAGCCAGAAACCGAGCAGCAAGAGTTTTCGGGCTGGGAAGAAACTGTCATTCCTAGCAAGGATCCGCGACCAACCGTTGCCGGAGCGTTCCCCAAAGCCGAGCCCGGATTGAACGAGCCAGTGAAAATGGGAGCCTTCATGATGCAACTGCTCAAAAGCTACGGCATCACCGACGAAGAAATCCAAGAAGGTCTCGCCAACTACGCGATGAAGCAAGCCGTTGCCACGGCTTGCTAGGATGGCACGCAGCTCGTTGAGACATCGCGAAGACTCTCTCTCACCCGTAGCGGGAGTCGTCAAGACTTTCGGCCTACGATGGCATTCAGGGCTTTGTGCTCGGTGAAGCATGGGGTTACGATTATCTTGCAGCAAGAAAAATCACTCGATTCCGTCTGTTCGAAATCCAACTGTCGACGTCCCCTGAGCAAACCCAATGCAATTCGAAGAGAGTTGGACGCCGCCATATTTATCGACTTTCGCCGAGCCGCCCTACGATCGCGGTTTCGATAAGCTACAAGCCATCTTCATTCATGTACCTAAGTGTGCCGGCACCAGCATCTTGACCCTTTTCGAGGGAGTCTACCCAGAACACGTTCCTTACTGGAAATTCCAAGAAAAAGATGCGAACCGTTTTGAAAGTTATTTCAAGTTCGCATTTGTTCGCAATCCGTGGGATCGGCTTGTCTCGGCCTACGAATTCCTGAAGGCCGGCGGCATGAACGAAGGAGACCGACGTTGGGCCAAGTGGGCACTGGCCGACTATCCAGACTTTGAATCTTTCGTCCTTGGCTGGCTAACACAGGATAACATCGAGACCAAAATACACTTTATCCCACAGCATCATTTCCTTTGGGATTCCGACGGTCAACTACAGGTTGACTTCTTGGGACGCTACGAAATGTTTTCGCGGGATTCCGCGGCCATTCAACAACGCTTGAAAAGCGACCACCAGATCCCGCATTTGAATCCATCCAAACGTCGCGATTACTCTTCTTACTACTCGCCGGAATCGGCGGCCAAAGTTTCTGAAGTGTATGCGCGGGATATCGAACTATTTGACTACCAGTTCAAGTAGCTGAGCACCAAGAGCATAACTAGCGCCGCGAATTGAAAATACGATTCAGATATCAAACGCCTGGTCGTGCAGCCGTGGCGCGAAGAGATTGCCACCAAAAAGCGCGAAAAGGCACAACAATGGATTTTCAAAAGTTCTCTGGTCTTAACACCGCAACTTCCCCAACGCCGTATTCCATCCAACCCGTGGGGTCAGCTACTGGTACTATTGCAAGTTGTATGCAGGAGCGAATCGCATCCTTAAAAGAGAATTAGAAAATGAGGAAGGTCTTAGGGTTCACCCGAAGTTTGCAAGAAACGGCAATTGTAGTTGACGGTGAATGACAAGTTTTTCTCGAGTTCGGGCTTTGTATTGTGCTTGTTCGTAACGCCCCCTTGATCGACGCGAATCAATTGGCCGCTGGCTGACTAGTATTCCTCGATTTCTTGCGGTTCGCCAAGGCTACGATGCTCAGGTACTACGCCAAGTAATTGCTAACGACATCACTACGAACTTTTGTGTTTTTTCGTGCTTTTTTGTGGCCATAACAGTCCGTCGCAACAAAGAACTCTAAATCATCGCAGAAACCGCAGACTGGAGTCAGGCGGCTGATACGACAGAGACGTGGGAACGAATATACAACCCGATGCACTAGCGTGGACCAGGTGCATTGATGGTCCATGCTTGACGATCTTCGCCCGGTGTGACGCCACGAAAAGCCTGCGTTCTATCCATTGCCTTTCCGGTAACGCGATGAAAGGAGTCGCTTGAAAGTTTACTTGGTACGCTATCAGCCGTTTCTTCGCTCCATTGCCGCATGACGGAACGCAGGCGACTGAGTTCTTTCTCGTAGGCGGAATCCGAAGCCAGATTATTCAGCTGGTGTGGGTCAGAATCCACCAAGTAAAGTTCTTCAGCGCGTCGCGGTGTGAGAAAAACATCGGACTGAGCATCGCTGAGCTTGCCGGCATCTTTGGCTTGAAGCAGCGCCGTGTGTGAGGGCGAGCGTACAGAGTCGGCCGGTCCTTGCCACATCTGATCAGGTCGATTGTTCTTAATGTATAGGAACTTGCCGTCACGAACACTGCGACCATGAGCTTCGTAATCGTGCCAGTTGTGTTCCGAAAATGCGTACTTGCGAATCGTAGCTGTCCCATCGCGGAAGAGAGGAGCCATACTAAGTCCCTGAAAGCTCGCAGGCACGCTAACACCAGCCGCCCCAAGAATCGTGGGAGCGAGATCAATGACGCTGACCAGACTCTTGCAAACACCAGTCGCCTGAATGCCAGCTGGCCAGTGCGCGACTAGCGCTGTTTTCATCCCGGAGTCGTGTAAGCGTGTTTTGGCTCGCGGAAAGGGCCTACCGTTGTCGGCCAACACAAAGATCAGCGTGTTATCAAGTTCTCCTTGTGCCCTTAGTTCTTCAACCACTTGTCCAATGTAGTAATCGAATCGGGTCACTTCGTTGTAATAGGAGGCGAGGTCATCCCGCGAATCTTCATCATCGACCAGGAACGGCGGCACAATTACTGAATCCGTTGCATGCCGCTTGCCGTAATCTTTCTTCTGCCACTGTTTATCCGCATCCCAGCCACGATGCGCATCGTAGGCAGCGAACCAGAAGAAAAACGGTTTGTCTTTGGGCCGTTCCTTGGTGACCTTCACCCAATTTCCGTGTCCCCCGCTGTTGCCAGGAATTCGGCCGCCGTCTATCAGGTTGAAGGCCTTGGGGCGAGGTTTGCCTTCGTCTGCACCGATCATTCGATCGACTGTCATATGGTTCTTGCCGCTAAGCGCCGTATAGTACCCTGACTCGCGTAACAACTCGGGAAACCAGGGCAGGTTTGCCGCAATTGGCAGGTGAAGCTCCGCCGCCTTGCCATTATTGTGGGGATAACGCCCCGTCACGATACTCGCACGCGAAGGGCTGCAACTGCTGGCTGTCAAGAAAGCTTGGTCGAATCGGATACCGCGATCGGCCAAAGCATCAATATTTGGCGTTCGAGCTTTGTCATTGCCATAGCAACCATAGTCATTCCAGCTGACGTCATCTGCGATGAACAGAATTACGTTGGGCCGATCTGACGAAACAGCGCTGGATAATTTCAGTACACCGACGAAAATTAGAGCGCACAGAATTAGCAGAACACGCAAAGGAGAGGACAAATTTAACATTTTACTTATCTTCCTTGATATTGGCTGGCGTCGTCTCCGATGGAGGACCTTCCAAACCTGGAATATCCGGCAAGGTCGTGATGCTTGGCTTTTTCGACGCGTCTTGCTTTTCGGTGGCCTTCGTTCCCGTCTTCGAATTGCCGACAACGCTGAGAACGAGTCGGATTGGTGTGCCTTCGGGCGGAATACGATCGGTGAAGGCTGCAAACATCAAACCACTATTTACATCCGAACTTTTCATTGGCACGTCTAGGGTTGCCGTCGAGAAATTGGAAACGCAAACGAAATCGCCGCTTTCTGCCTGGTACATTTCCTTGCCAGTATCGGGATCTTTCCACATTGAGCTTCCGGCAAAAACGAAGTTGGTATCCAATACTTTGTCCTTGGTTCCGACTTTGCGAACCCATTTCCTGGCGTCGATCGATTTCTTTTCTTTCGTTTCTTCGTCTTTCCAAAGGCAGGAAATCTGTATTTCACTGCCCGTAGGAGCTTGATAGTTTGGCTGCCATTTCACAGGCGTGCCTTTATCGGCACCAACCGCAAGCAATCCGGCGTGGACAACGAAGGCTTTAGAGAAGACCGCGACGACCGATTCGTGCTCTTTAGTGCCCGCCAGACACGCAAACATTTCCAACTGTCCTTCGCGGAGGGCAATGTAGCCATCCACCACCACACGCTTATTTTTCTTGTCGACCCACACTCTTCCCTTTGGATCCAAGCGAATCATTCCAGGGGGATCGCCAAAAGTTTGCTCAACTTTCTTAACAAGGTCCTCTCTTCCATATTGCGCATTTGCTGGAGCGATATGCAAAACATTCATGACCAGCATGGCCGACGCAATCAGCGGCGGGAGAGAATTGAAACGCATCGTTTGGACTTTCAAAAAGTTTAGCTGCGGCGTTGTGGCACGGGCACTGGCAACCACAATAGGAGTGGAATACAAAGGTGCCGCTCGGTAACCAGTATATCATTTAACCCTATTTTCTCATTTCACCGCGCAGAGGACCAGAGCAAGTCCTAAGTCGGCTCACCTCCTGATCGCTATGCCACGCACGGCCCGGAAGTGTTGCAGCGAATTGCGCGAAGGATTGGGCGGGAATTCAGGATCAAGCTTGAGCTGGTTGCAGACCCCATTCAAATCCTCAGATAATCATCTTGACTTGGCTTCGCGGAGCAGCAATCAACGTGGACTGGATCGACCCAAACGTGACCACTTCGGACCCTGAACCCAGGCTCTCTGGAACCGTCCGGGGGGAATCAGAAAAGGCGCAAACGGAGGCCGAGCGTGATGCAAGGCCGACGCCACAGTTCTTGACGGCGTCCTTAGATTTCCCCAATTTGCTCGCCCACTACCAACAAGCATTGAAAAGTCTTGATTGGCCCCAAGGAAGTTCGCTTAAGAAAAGTTTCCATTGGTCCGCGCTCACGGCATCACAGACGGAGATTCTGGCTCGTGTTGGGTTTTCCGCAACCAAAGATTCAAACAAGAAGCTCAGCAAAGGCGATGTGCTCAACAAAGCAGACTTTTCCAAGGTTGCCCATGCCTGGCTCACCGAGGTCGAAGAATCGCCGGTGGCGGCACTTGGCGTTGTTGCACTTGTTTGGCAGTTGCCCACGCTGCAGCATGAAAATTGGGTCGCGACATGGATCCAAGCGCTTACGGATCGCATCGTTGCATCTGACATCAAATTAGAAGAAATCTTCATTCGTCTGACGCTCCATTGTGAAATCCCGCTTCTGCTGACTTGGCTGAACCACGCGCCGACTGCACAGCAAGCGAATGATTTCATGGATCAGATGCCAGCGAAACAAGCGATGGACGACTTGGCCGAGTATCTCGAAATGGCGGTGGACGATCCATCGAGCTGGCTTCAAGACGGAGCAAGCTTTCTTCGAGCATCGTTGGCAAGTGTTCTGCGCTGTCGAATCCTAGCCGATGCACTTGGATTAAACGATTGGTTTTCGCCGCAGAAAAAAGCTCTGCGCTCGTTGCTGATTCAAGCCGCCCGCTGGTGTCGGCCTGATGGTACGCAACTACTAGCAGACACCCAAAGTGCTCCCCGTTCCCAAGCCATTTGGGACGCGCTTGCGGATGCAGCCCAGAACTCGAAAAAGCTCAAGGCAACGATGGCATTGGCTGGCGTTGGTCAGGAGTCTCGGGCTTCAACCAAAGCAGATTTCCCCGCGGACAAACTGCCTGCACTTTGCCAGCACTCCGAGTTTGCGGCTTGTGCAGTTTTTCAAAGCGACTGGAAGCGTAAGGGCTGCCATATGGCGCTAGACTTTTCTAAATCAAACATGCGCATCGAAGTCCTTGGCGCTAAAGGACTTCCTATCCTGTCCGGGTCCTGGGACATTTCGGCAAAAGTTCGCGGCCGCAATTTGACTCAAGCCGGCCAGTGGCAAGAATCTTGCTGGTTTTCTGACGATGATGTGGACTACTTAGAATTTGAAGTACGATTTGGCAATCAGTTCCGAGTCCAGCGGCAGCTGATCCTATTCAGAGAGGATCGACTGCTCTATCTTGCCGATTCGCTCAATGCCGATAGAGAATCATCGCTGGCGCTTAGTAGCTCCATTCCGTTAGCGACTCATACTCAATTCGCACCAGAACAGAAATCGACCGAAGGATATTTGATCGGTCCTTCACACCAGGGGCTCGTGCTGCCACTGTTTCTGCCCGAGTGGCGACAGCAGCTAACGATCAATGGCAGCAAGGACAAGATCGCCAATACGGATGGTATGCTTGTCGCCCACTCCGAAGCCAGGGCACGGCGACTATACAATCCTGTTGTCATCAGCCTTCGCAATTCCCACGCAGAAAAAAACTACACTTGGCGCCACCTAACTGTAGCCGATCAGCTTCGCATCGTCGAAAAAGAAGAAGCCCAGGCTTTTCGCTTTCAGATTGGCAGTGAACAATGGTTTGTCTATCGCAATCTAGATCGCCCCATTCGTCGCACGGCCTTGAGCTTTCACCTGCTTGATGACTTTTATGCGGGCCGCTTCGATGCTGAAGACGGCGAACTCGACGCGATTGTCCAAGTCGAAGCACCAAACTAACGCCAGAATAGTGCAACGTTCAATCATGCCTGACGAAGCGACGATCATCTCCGACAACTGGCAACGCGTTCAAGAATCTGTTGCCAGATCATTGGATTCCTCCGAACACAATCAATCGGTGAAAATCGTTGGAGTCAGCAAGTATGTCTCTGCCGAGCGGACTCAATTGCTCCTGGATTCAGGCTGTACCCATCTCGGCGAGAATCGCCCACAATTAATCTGGGAAAAACAAGCCTGGCTCGAAGAGCATCAGCATGACAAGCCCAAATGGCACATGATTGGCCACCTTCAGCGCAACAAGGTGCGCCGAACTCTTCCGATGCTCTGCAGTATTCACTCTGTCGACAGCGAGCGGCTCGCGACAAGCGTCAACGAAGAGGCCGAAAAACTAGGACGGTCGATTCCGATCTTGGCTGAAGTCAACGTCACCGAGGATACTTCCAAGACTGGTATGCAGTCGGAACAACTACTTTCCTTCATGGATCACGTGGGTAAATTACCCAATCTGCAGCTCCAAGGGTTAATGGCCATGTCAACGCATTTTGCTGGCGGTGACCAAGCCCGCCGTGAGTTTGCCCACGTTCGAGATCTTCGGGACCGATTACAAACGAGCTATCCAAGCTTTGACTTAAAGGAACTCTCGATGGGAATGAGCGGTGACTTTCACGAAGCTATCTTGGAAGGAGCCACACTCGTACGCATCGGCTCGTCCCTTTGGGAGGGCATTGAGCGATAATGCAGACCGTTCGAGCAGTCGTTAGAGCGTCAAGCACTGGCAATAATGTGCCATACCAACATCGCTAGAATTTCGATGGCTGCACAACGGAGGATGGCTCGCCCTACTTAGTCATGGAACGGAAGATTAGTTCAGACGCTTCCAAGAAAACGAGGCATTCATCCGCAACGCCTTGCGACATGTGCTTGGCAGCGGCCAGACGAAAAAATCTAAGTTGGGCGCCCGCAATTCGAAATCTGAATTAGCAGCATCGCATGTATATCGCAGATTGCATTGCCTAGATGCGACTTTCTAAGCATTCACCACTCTTGTTCCAGCCATATGATCATGGAGGCAACGGTGGGAATCAGTGAAGATAAAAGCGATGTCGATTAGCGAAAAGAAGGGAATCCCGCTGAACAAGTAAGTGAGCCAGTTACGAATCACGACACCCTGAAGAAAGCCAGGCAGTCGTCCGTGCATCGTTACGATGCGAATGCAACAAATGAACTTACCAACGGACTGACCGCGCGTCGCAATGAGATTCCACTGGATAATCTGAGCGAGCAACAGCGGGAAATAAACAATGAGATAAGCCTCAGTAGGCGGATTCTCCAACAGGACAAGAAAGTCTTGGGTGTTGTATAGCCCAATTCGCATCGAACCAAAGACAGCCAAGACGCCAAGCAGCGCTGCAACAGTCGAGTAAAGGCCATCAATAATTGCAGCACCAAGCCGCGCAAGAAGACTTGCATTTTGGTAGCCGGCAAAGTCCATCTCAGCCATCGGAACGGCTGACTCTTGACTTACAACTTGATAGAGTTCGCTTGTGCTGAGCCCCTCGAGATCTGCATCACGCGCCGCTTGTTGCTTACTTTCCACACCTGCCGTCTGCTGTTTCAGGATTTCGCCGGAGCAAGTATTTGACTCATCGGCTTGGGGGACAACGGTGGAACCTGCGCAATGCGGACAAGAAATTTCCGTTCCGGCTTCGCTGACCGGCGCATAGACTTGCTGCCAGCAATTCTTACAGCGAAATTCGACGGCGGAATCTTTTACTGCAGACATGTAAATTGAACTCCGAACCCCTAAATAGAATCTTGGAATCGTCCCAAAGCCTAGCTCAATTGCGAGTTGGAAGACTGAAACAAACGAAGGAATGCCGAAAGATCGCGCAAATAAGACGACCTTCACCCCTTTCGAATGATTTCATCACATAAATAGCAACTCGAATGGGATGACCTAACCAGCACCACAGATTGAGACATCGACCGCATCTCGAACGAAAGGCGTCTTGTTACTGAAGCCGTGTTACGACGGCAGCCGCGACCACGCAAAGTAGGGACAGGATACCCAAGGTTGTGAGTAGCCGAAGTAGGTTTCGTCGCGCGAGTCCAGCGAACAGTGGCAATAAGGAACTGCCCGCAATTGCAGCAACTCCTACATACACAAAATTCATGCGAAACCCGAATGCATCGTACAGTTGCGACACAATCGGAAGCCAGATAAAGCCGACAGCGACGGCTCCAGAGCAGCTGGCAATTGCAAAACCATCTAAGGCAA
>JBCCEO010000085.1:0-16305 GCA_039030255.1 Planctomycetota bacterium
CCACCCAACTCAAACTCTACCCGCGGGGGGGGGTAACTGCTTTACCGACATATAATTTGCGCGCCCCCCCGGCCCGTCCCTCAGGCCAGTGGTTTGAAACCCGCAAACCCACAACGACGCGAAGCGTTCGTCGAATCCTCGTGAACCGAGTTCTTCGTGCGCCGGAGGCGCCGCGCCGGCACGCTTACGGCATACCTTTCGCTCACCTTTTCAGGCGGCGACGCGTTCTATAATTGTTCGCACAGTTGCCCCTGTTATTGAAATCGGCGTCAACAACTCGAGTAAGGAATGTTGGGAAAGCTCCTCCGGCTGCTTGTCACGAAAGGCACCGCCTGCCGTTTCGGGTATCCATGCCAATCGGACAAATGCGTGCGGAGCAAGTTTTTCCATGCAGTGGATCGCACCTTCTGCTCCTTCTTTGTCATTGTCGAGCATCAGGGTAATCCTTCCATTGGCGAGGCTGCTACTCCAGCGAACAAGCTTTTCAATCTGTCCCTCCGCCAGCCGGTTGCTACATAGTCCAACGGCTAGGACACCGTAGTGATCCAATGCGATGGTGTCGTTCATCCCCTCGACAACGAGAATTCCGATATCTTCCAGTTGCGCCTTTGCCGCCTCAGATTCGAGACGTTTTACTTCTGCTCCATAAAGAAACGAGCCTCTCGCGAACCCTGGTGGGAACTTGGCTTTGATCGGTGGAGCAGCCTGACGATTACTGTTTTCCCACTTGCGTAGCTTTTCTTTATAGTTCAGATCCCGACCGACGTAGCCGATTTTTTCCGACCGCTCATTACGAAGTGTGTAAACGAATCGCCCGCGGAGCATGCTTTTCTGATTGCTCGGAAGATAGCCGGCACCCCAACTGGTAAGCACCTCCGGGGTCATGTACTGGCGAGAACCAACATAGGCTTGAGCACGACCTGACATCGCTGCGGGATCGCAAATCAGGTCATCGCTGAGATAAACGAGGTTGGCAATTCGTTCGTCCGAATTCTTAGCAAGGGGAATGTTAGTTTTCCGTTCGGGTTTGACTAAGGAATTCATCTGCTGTTGTGACTCGACATCAATGGCAGGGGACTGATTGTCACCGTCGAATCCGGCAACTCTGGCCACATCGGCCGCTATATCTTTGAACTCATCACCCGTCAGTTTGCCACCTGCGGGTTGACGACCGTACTTCATTCCAAAAAGCAGCGTCGTTACGCGACCACGGACGTTGCAATGGTAGCAGTGACTGGTCCAAACCTGAGCCGGCCAGTTAACCGAAACAGCTTGCTGGTTGCCCTGGCATTTCTCGCAAGCGAAGGGATTGCGGATTCGCTCTTCGTTTCCTTTCTGGCGAATTTCGGTTTCAAAACCGTAGTAGTTGACGAATTGGTTCAGCTTGGTCTGCGCGAGGAGCTCGTTGATGGGGATGAATTTGTTTTTCATATGATGAGGGGAGTTGGTCAATCGTAACGCGCTGCGAACCGAGGCGCAAATGATTGTGCAATAAGATTGCTCAGCAAAATTGTCACGCCGGCAATGGTCTGATAATCTTTGATCCGATGCCTCTTCAACTAACGCATCGGGACGAACAAACACTGTTAGCGCTGCTCAAGCTCCCTCTCACGAGTCAGCAGGTCTTTAGCCTGAGCAGGACGTTCACCGATCCGTTTCCCAGCGAACGCGTCACGCGCCGACGTTTACAACGCCTGGCAGAAGAGAGGATGATCCGGCGTTTCTACTTTGCCTTTCCGCGTAGTGGTCGCAATCCGGCCTACTGGCGTTTGACCCGTCGTTCCTATCATCTGATCGGTTCTCTTACCGGAGAACTGCCGCTGCCGAAACGATCACTCTTTGCTGCGATTGGAGTGAGTTTGCACTTTCACGCGTACAGCGTGTCTCAGGCGGTGGTGAAGATTCTGATCGATGCGCAGCGAAACGGCATAGAAATCGAAGATCTAAAAGTTGAAACAGCCATCGACCTCGGAGGTGAGGAGCAACTTGTGCCCGATGCGACTGTTGAGCTATGCTGCAGCGAAAGAAGGCTGTACCGTTTTCATCTGGAAATCGACACCGCTTCAGAGCGCGTTGCAACTAGACAGCGCTTGCCGTCGAGCATTCAGAAAAAACTTGAGAGTTATGAGCGATACCGCCGGATTGCCCGTGAGCCGTTTCGGGTGTTATTTCTGACAACCAGCAGCAAACGCCGGGCAATCAACATTCTCCAGTTTGCAGCCACTCTAACCGGTAACTTCTCGGCACGGACGATCTACGCAACGTACCTTCCGGAGGTTCTTGCCTGTCCTGATGCAGTGACGGCAGACGTCTTTCTCAACCATAAGTTGGGACCCCAGAAATTAGCGCGCAAGCCTCGATTCTGTCGGCTCGGAATTAGCACTTTGAGCCGGGATCGCATCATGGCTGATCTCAACGCGAAAGAACTCACACGTTGATGGCCCCTGCCGCGGTATCGAGCTTGATGACGATCTACTATGCTTTGGCGTTGATGGTGCTGGATGCGACTTTGTTAGGCATCAATTCTGAAAATAACCAAGACCAGAATTGGAATGAGATCCGATTAACATCGTTCGATCGAGAAAACGATTAAACTCTTCACATGAAGTCTCCGGCAAAAGTGCACAACTATGGCATGCGGCTAAGTTGCACGACATTGGTCCCTGACCAGAAGACTGTCCAAGTTCCATACAAACGGGATCTGCTGAGCACCATCGGGCCTTGCTGATTGCGTCCTCCACAAGATCATTGAAATACTCTGGCTTGCCCATTCGCACTAAGCCGCCAAGTGTGCCGTCGGAATCTCCGGCTGCGGTATAGATCAATATGGCTGCCATTTCATTGCCCGGTGCCCTCGAACAATAGACTCTTTCCCTGAGGGCAGCTGAACTGTAGCCGCAGCTATAAATGAGTTGATTAATCAAAATGCGCGACAGCGTATGCAGCAGAATAAATCGAGCCGACGTTTCTATTTGCTCGATACCTGCCTCGTTTGGCCGAACTCCATTGAATCGCTGCTGGAGTCGCATAGCTTGCTCGACAACCGCCGGACGATTTTCCCATTCAACCAAGGCTTCCTCATGAAGGTTCAACATAATCCCTTCGCCGTGAACAATATATGCCGGCAACCAATTGGAATTTACAGGCAAATTGTTGCGTCTCAATAGTGATTGCTTTGCCGCATTGTCGAGTGGGATACTTGCTCGAAGGCGACTGAAGCCAGCAAAGGCACGAGTTTCACGAAGTTTATGAACCAGCATCACACTTGAAAACCAAGAGCGAATTGAATCGCTGTAGCTACTTAGATCGGCTGATTCAATCATCAAAACATTGTCTTCCGGCCTTGCCTGATTCAGTACTTGATACTCTGGACGTCGAAAAGCCGTTTTCGGAGGATCACTATCAACAGCTACGTAACCGTTGTCTGTCAAGTTTTCTGCAGAATCAGTTTGAGCCGTGAGAACCGAGTTGATTTGATCGTCGGTAAATAATGCTACTTGTGTAGGATATTGTTGGCGAATGTTCTCGGCGGTTACCGTACCTCCAGCTCCACGCAATAGCCCGATTAAGCCAGATATCGGAGGCGTTTCTAGGATTTCTGATAGTTCAGTCGAAACTGCTACTTGCCTAGGAATATAGATCGAAGATTCTTGGTCTGCGTAGTAAATGTTACCTGCACTTCGCAATGACCCCTTCAAAGGTCTTCCGCATTCGGTTGGTTCATCCAGTCCAAGCCACGGTTTGTGCCCTTGGCAGTTAAAGCGTGAATCTCCTGATTCAAGCATCCGACTGAGAAAAGTGTCTTGGAAATCTTCGTCCGCCTCAGTGATGCCAGAGAGGTTCCTTCTCGCACCACACGCACAGCTGACCCTTTGAGCTGCAAGGGACGAGCCTCCCGATGCTTCAAGCGTCATTTGCTCTCGGCAGGTTGCGATTCTCGACCGGTGCACCCACTGACGCCATGGAAACTCAGAGATGTGTCCATGATCACAAATGGCCACGAATGGCACCTGCACCACCTTCCAACGTCGGTTAGCTTGGAGACACACATCGCAGTCCTGCTTTCCCTGGGCACTTAGGCTCACCTTTTTCATCGTGCCGCAATATGGACAAAAGTGCCATCGAGGGAATCGTACAAAAGGAACTGTCAGCTGAGAATTTGCCCGAGGACCCCCTCTAGCAATTCTTCGATAATCTGGCGGCAATCTGAAGTGATTCACACCAAGTAGGCGTTCCAATCGCCACTCTTGAAACTTGTACTCCTCTACATCCACGAGTGCTGGATCGCTGTCTCTATCCTCTCGCTCATACCAGTGATCGAGCCCGGCGGTCATTATGGATGTGCCGTCGCGTACGACGACCATTGCCCCCACACCGAAAGGGGCGACCAATTGCGCTCTCCGAATCGGACCTTTAGGCATTCTCGTCTCCCGTCAACTGTGTGTTATCGTCAAGATAGAGGTTCGTAATCTCGGCTTGGCATTCGGCGTCGACATTCCTGAGTGAGGTCGGAGTTGGCCATGAAATGTCTGCCCACTGCCTGTCAACATATGACCCTGCAAATCGAAGCAGCGGCGCATCCTGTCCGCCGGTACCGAATGCTTGCCATCTTTCTCGTTGCCATCTTTCCCATTCATCTGCCCGAAGGGAAAACACTCGTTCAAAGTTGGCGAGTTCATTCGGGTCAATCTCGCGAATCCGATCTCTAAGAATGTCCCTAAGTTGGCCAATCAAAACAGAAGGGTAAGGCGTTGGACGACGGGTAGTATCCGCGTCGCCTGCTTGGCGTATGTACGCCACCATTGCCGCGTGAAGTGCGCGGTCAAGCGAAGGCGGAGAAAATGGAGTTACGCTGGTTGGCTCTACTTGAGCGTTCAGCCTTGAATGGTAGCTCCGAAATTTTTCAAAGTGAGACCTGTCCCTAGGCTTCGACGCACTATAGATCGTGACCACAAGGCCAGGCCGTCCTCTTTTTCTCCCAACGCGACCAGTAACCTGAATGTACTGAGACGTCGTCTTGGGCTGTCCAACAACAGTCATGAGTGAAAGTCGATCAATATCAACGCCAACTTCGATAATGTTTGAAGCGAGGCAAACATCAACAGCCCTAGTACGGTTGGCCGTTACCTGAACTTCGAGCTCTGAAATAGCCTTCGGTACTTCGTCATCTCGGAGTCGCCCTGTAAGCTCTTTGATTCGTCTAAGATATCTTGATTGATTGGGAGCAAGTCCTTTGCGTTGCGTTATCGTTTTCAAGTAGTTGGGAATGTCTGACTGGAGTAGCGACAACGACGTCCCGAGCTCACGCAAGCTGTTAAAGAATGACAGCAGTGTCCACCATGGATCACGCTGGTCGCCGTCGAATTCCATTGCTCCTTGAAGTAATGAAGAAAAGGTTCGTACCTGAGCTGTCTGAAGAGAGCCGAGCCCGCCACCGTGGACACCAATATATCTGCGGCCGGGAGCAGGACTGCCATCCTCGAGTCGTCTATGAACAGCGAAGAAAGAATCTCCCGCGTCGATTCCGGGCGGAGGAAACAGCGTCACTTTTGTTTCGCCATTTTGATCAACTCGACCATAAAGTGCGCGAATCTGATCCTGGTAGCGGCAAATGGTAGCCGTTGAAGATACTATCTTGGGCTTGGAGGGACCCCGACGACGGTCCGTTGCCAACTCTTCAATCACGCCTTCGTATAGGCCCGCCATAGAACCGAGCGGTCCTGATATCAAATGTAGTTCATCTTGGATGATCAAGGTTGGTGGCGATACTGCGCGCTGACCGTCTACGCCAATTCCAAACAAAGAGCGTGCAGCTGGCTTCCAAGCGAGCATGGCAAACTTGTCGACGGTACCTATCACCATCGAAGGCCGGACGTCGTAGATATCTTCGTCGATTACGACAACTGGGATGCCTTCGGCAAATGCACAATTTGAATCGGAGCAATGAATCTTTACTGTTCCGCTTTCTCTTTGGTACCCCAACTGTACGGGCGCCCCTCTAGGGGGTCGGTTTCGCGGATAGTCAATTGGACCAATCTGGGCTCGGCACCATGGGCACTTCGTGACCAAAAACCTGTTCTGCCGACTTCGTCCTCTTTCAAGCTGCCCCAATTCCCGCGTCGCATCTTCTCTACGGTTTGGAGTATTCTCACCCCCAACCCAGATTCCAATCGAAAAAGAACTATCACCTAGTAAGAGCGAAAACTCGCTTTCTCGTCGAATAAGTTCCATTGCGCAAATCAAAGCTGTCGCTCGTTGAAATTGCTGTGCCGTCAAGAGCCGTAACGTATACCGCATGAGCACGTCGACCCCAACGTCACTCGGGTCAGTCAATCGTCGGTAAAACATGCTGAACGCAGCCAAAGCTGAGTATGCTTCTGTTTTGCCACCGCCCGTCGGAAACCATATCAGCTCAACTCGATCTCGATCGGGTGATTCACCATTGGCAGTGGATTCCAGCGACATTAGAAAAAAGGCGATTTGGAAAGCTCTCCAATTTCCCCGTCCTTCAATTTCCTGCGAAATGTCAACTTCCTGGTAAGGCTCCTCAAATCGAATGCAGCTCATTTCCGAATCGAAGACCATGTTTCGCGGCTCTCGATTCACCGTCATCAATTGCTGAAGCAAGATCGCGCGATTAGCGAGCTGAAAAGCCAAGCGTACATTTTCATTCTGTGGATTGCGCAGGCAATTGAGCCCCGATCGCATTCGTTCCGCGCAGGAGGCACAGGAATCCATGTGGTCTCTAGCTGTTAGCCTGAAATGATCCGGCAGTTCTTCGATACGGCTTCTCTCTCGTTCAATCCATCGCTCGTAGGAAACAACAACTTCCTCCAACGCATTCATGCCGTCGTCTTCAATGTTGAGTCCGGCTAGAGGCCTCATGGAAACAGAAAGTGGCCCCGTTCCGTCAGCTCGCTCGATGTCGGGCGTAAAGCTTGGTAGCTCGTGACTAGGTAAGCAGTTCCCAATAACTCGTGTCGCTCGAAGCGAATTTTCTTGCGCATCCCAGTCGCCAGCACAGCCGTGGCCGATCGCAAAGGTGGGGCTCATGCGATCGAGTAGCGCAAACGATCTCTCTTCAGAATTGAGTTCGTCAAAACTTCGGCTTGGATAAGGGAGTATAGACTCGCTGCCTGCGTTGGCTGAAAGAACACTTGCAGAAAGTTCTGTTTGAAAAAGGCAAAGTGAGTCAGTAACACTGGCTGAGTTATTACGATTGACAAGACTCACCGTAATCAGAAACTGATTCTCTTCTGATCGGGGTCTGGCAAGAATTTCTATTGAGAAGTTGAAGTCGTCTCCGATACTCAGTTGTCGCCTTTGCAACCCCTCTCGCAATTGTTCAAGTGAAAATTGAATCGGCTCTGGATTTACGCCCGACCTCAGCCACCACTTTGGCGAAAAATCTCCAGCCTCATCTATCGTGACGGATATCGGCCGGTATCTGCCTCCAGACACAACGACTTGCAATACGCCGTCATCAGGTATTTCTGCAAGAAAGCTGATTCCCAACGAGCTTGGCCGGTAAGTATTTGCTCCGGAAAGATCCAGGTCGTAGCCATCAACTTCGCTCGGCATATCTGCAGGTTCGCTCTCTGACCCAAGCTGATCAAGTTGTGCGACGGCATCTGCGCTAATTGAACCCTCCTCGTCTGTTTCACCCAACAAATTATCATCGCCTGAACTTTGAGCATTTTCAGCTTCATTTTCAGTACCGATCGGATACAACACGCCGATGCCATATCGCTTCGTCGGCCTGTCCCGTTGAAGTATCTCTTCCAATGAGCCTGCTTGCCGCCAAGGTCCGTTACTTTCTTGCCAAGTTTCAAAGTGAACAGGGGTTGTGCAGTCAAGTTCTTCACCTTGAGGCGCGGGGCCGACCAATTCATCCCTGAGTGCCTGCTCGACCACGTCTCGATTAGCGATATGACTCATTGTTGAGCTCCGTGCTTACTGCCTCGACTGGTATATTGATTCCAAATATTCAATCGTGTTTCTTCTGATGCGTGCCTCATACCTTGACAGCCTCACAAAGATGTATTCGTGGTCGGCCGAAACCTCTACTTCTGCGCCATAGTGAATTTCACGATGGCAATTTGCACATAGAAGTACAATATTATCCGAACAAAGAATGCCTGGCTGCAGAGTCGCGACCTGAGTTAGGTGATGTGACTCAACGTAGGTAGTGCCGTCTTTTTTTTGAAACCCCTTTTCGCCACACACTTGGCACTCGCCGCCGAGTAAGTTCTTTAGGCAATCTGTAACCGACTTTCCTCTATCAAGATGAAGCTCTACCCGTCGAGCACGAATCTCTGGCTCGAGGGTTGAATAATGTTTGTTTAACCGCCTTATGCTTTCCAGTTGGTCGGCGCATTCGATGGCCGCTGTAATTTTTGAAATGCTTCTTGGGGTTTTGGCAAAATCCAATATCGCATTGAAAGCTTCGGTCGAAATCGGGCGAATTGAATTTTGCCACGGAGGTCTTTCACTTCGACGCACAGAATCGAAACCTCTTGATTCAATGTAGCCGCCACCATCCGGCTCATAGATTGGCACCTTCTTCGAAAACGGCCTGCCATCAATTATTTTGGCCAGAAACGAACCGCCGCTCGGAGTTGTAACAATGTCGCCAACGACACCGCATCCGAAGTAGTACCGATGTTCTTGCTTGTGGCGGTTCCCTTGATAGTAAATAAACCGGTTGCCAACGCCGATCTGATTTATGTATCGACGAGGAAAATGGTAGACGGAATAGGGCACATCGTCGTAGTCACTTTCATACTCTACACGTTGTGAAAGAATAATTGGCATTGAGTCAGGTCCATTAAGTGCTTGTCAATACTCGAACCACATCTGCCTTGGACTTTTCTTTCGCGAGAATCACAAGGCGTTCTAGTGCTCGCGTGACGCCGGTATAGAAGAGCTGTTGAGCCATGTCACCAAGAATAGACTCAATGTCTGTCAAGATGACGAATTCAGCTTCGAGCCCTTTGAACGAATGGACAGTTCCAAACCGGATGTATCCTGGATCTGATGCCTCGATTGGTTTCAACCTTTGCGCCCACGATTGATCTTGAATCTTTGATGCGCAACACTTGTCGTTAGCAGAGGGCGACAAAACGACAATAGATTGCCCGCGAAAACCGTCTCTATAGGCCGATTCCAAAGCATCAATTAGCTTCTTAACTTGGTCGTCTGAATCGCGGTAATAGGTTGGGAAGCAGTCGACGCCATCATCTTCTCGAAGGATCCTTGTGTAATTAGGCTTCAATTGGCCAAGCAAATGCGCCAGCCCCGCAAGACGCGGCCTGTTCCTGCAATTGGTACGCAGTGAGTAACTCGGGACTTCCTCAGTAAAATCGCCGAACACTTCCTCCGGAGCTCGATCTCCTTGCGAATAAATTGCCTGTTTTTCAAAGTCACCGAATACAGCAAAGCTGCCTTGCCGAAGTCCACCACTAAGTAGACAGTCAAGCACGTCAAGATAAGGTGCATGACACAGATCTTGGACTTCATCGACAACGAGGTAGTCGTATTGTTGGCTTGAACTGTCTTGTATCAGCGATTCTAGCGCAAGGCTCGGCAGCTCACTCCTCCAGAACTCAGGTTCTGGATTGTGTGTCGATTTGCCTGCGATCTTGAGCAACAGCGAATGAAGCGTGGAACAATGCACTTTTGGCTCAAGCTCACCAACTTCTTCCGCCAGTTTCTTGCTCAAAAGTCGGTTGTAGCACAGAAAAAGAGCTCTCTTTTGATTTAAGCAAGCTCGCCGAACGGCCTCAATTGCCAAAACAGTCTTCCCGGTGCCGGCCGGTCCTTTATACAAAACTCGATCGTTTCCCTTCATCGCATCGAGAGCGACAAACTGCTCCTGAGTGAACTTCTTGATTTCAGTTTGCGTTCGCCGAGACCTCGATTTCGGGCTCTCAAAGACCTCAAAGTTTGGGCGCAAGATATTTGCGATATCCTTGCACTGCCCGGGAGTTGGTTCCGGCGACTCGGGATTAAACCATCTGCAGCTTGGCGTACTTGATAAGTGTTGACGGGCATTAGCCAACATGCTCCGTAGCAACTCAGCAATGGGGCTCGCCTGATATTTGCGAGAGTCTATAAACTGCCATGTGTGCCATTCCGGTGAAGCCAAGTCAAAAGTGACGTGCGTAAAAACGACACCAGAAACGAAAACCGTCTTCGCCAATGGCCCGCGACTGAAGAAGTTGCCTCGAAGGCTGTGCATAGCACTGGAGGCTTGTTTAAAAGGACCGCGAAAGTCAGGCTTCGGATTCCTACCGTAGTACCACGCGCCTTGCTCGATTCTTAAACTTTGGCACGCCTTCACTTCGAGGCACAATACTCCCATCCCTGGAATGACGACAATCATGTCAATTTCGCCGCCTACTTGTCGGCTGTGTTCAGCAATATCCAGCGAATGCAACACGAACCAGTTTTCTGTGTCAGAAGAATTTTTCAACCGTAAGAACAAATCACGCTCACCGGGGCTGTTCGTCGATATGCGGTCCGGAATCATGAGTGCCATGCTAATTCCTCTGACTGCAGGATGGACCCGATCATTGACCTAGGGACGTCAATTGGTTCCGGTGAGCAATCAGCGACTCTTACAACTTCAAGCTCAGAGTCAACATCCGGAATTTTGACGACGAGTCTGCCGGACAAGGCCACCTCGTCAAAATCAGCATTTTTCACTTTGCTCATTAGGGCCTTTTTTACCTGATGGCCAGCCATTCGATGTGCCCGGTCAATCATCTCCATCTGAGTCCAAAACCTTTCAGCCACGTCCTCAAGGCCAGCGAATTTCAAGAGAGCCAAAAAATCTGACTTTGAGCGAGTCTTGATGTTTGCATCTGACTGCCAATTCCTCAAGTTTTGATAGTTTGCTCTCTCGCATCCCAGATTCTTGAGCTGTCTTATCGATTCTTCCACATTTAAAGCCAAGACCCTTGCCTTGAGTCTGCGTTTCCAACTCAATTGCGCTTGCCGACACTTTGCTTGTTCCTCGCCAAGAATTTTGTCAGCGATCGGCTTTAGATATTCCCAACTGTTTCCACCATCGCGCGCCATGATGAAATCACCCGTTTCGATCTCATCTATATCCAAGAAAACAACAGGTTCCTCGAAATCAGGTCTGACCACATGGGTTTTCGAGTCTTCCAGCTCATAAACGGCAACTCGATCGTCAACCAAGAGGAACATACGAGCTGGCACGAGAAACTCTGATTCGGCAGATCCGCCTTTGCCGTATCGAATACGAGACCAATCAATTGATGGTAAAAGCTTGGCGGGTTCCGCAACCATAATTGTAGAATCGGTTGGGTAGGTAGGGGCACATACGTTCGTTTTCGGCCCCGCACCTTTGTTAGCATGTCCGGATTTTTCAATCAACTGTGAACCTGCAAAGACTGGCGCGGGCTCGTAGCAGTCTCGGATGAAGTCGAAATGCAAACAGGTTATCGATTTCGTTCTCGGAGCATCAAAAAGATATCGTGGATACCATCGAGTTGGGCCGAAGACTACAAGTCCATGCTCTACTGACTTGTTCCTTAGTTGTTGAAGTTCTATCGCTTTGACTGATGTTGGAATTCTACTGCCGACCGCTTCCAATGACTTCTTTATGCCTCGCAACTCCTTAAAGACGAGCAGATTGGACTGCTGATCAAGCAGTATATCCGATACTCGATCAGCCATTGGGTTGCTCGCGTCTTCTGACATCTTGCTAACGAGCTGAAAAAGATCCTGAAACGAATCAGCAAGTTGGGGATAGAGAGACGACGACAGTTTTGCTAAACGAACGAAATGTTCCCAACCTTTTTTGTTGAGTTCAAGTACATCCTCGAATTGGATCGGGAAAGCGACGATGTCGAACCTAAGCCTTTTGAGGAATTGAACCAGCTTCTGTGATTGGTCTGATTCGTCACGTCCCAGTTCTCTTAACACCTCCGAAGTCAGCTTGAACAACTGCTTGGCAAGAGGATGGCCGACGAGTTCATACTGAATCTGACAGACCGCTCCAACACAGTAAACATTGTCTGCGTCGCGGAGACTTAACATCGCTTCTCCTCAAACAATTGAAGTTCGACGCCCGGAGGGGCTTCCGGCAAAAACTCCAGAGACTCAATGATGTCGGTATCGACAATTCGTCGAATGTATTGACGATTGAACTCCTCAATTGCGTCGTCGAACTTTCTGTCGGTACGATCAAAGATGACAACCTGGTTTTGAATTGCCCAATGAAAGTGTTGCTGAAGAAAAGGCAAGCAGCCATCGAATATCACGACAGGAAAGTCAATCAAGAGGTCCGAATCTGATCGCGAAATCACTTCGGCAACTGGCTGTGCCGCGTCGTTTTGCGGACGTTCAGAAGGGGTAAATATTTCGGACAGAAACTGCTCCGAATCCTTGCCGAGGCTCTTCACTTTGACAACATCCTGAAGCGTGCCCTCGTCATCATCTTCGTGAGATGTTCGTACAAGGAACTTTTGTTCCCGAAACTCATGCGTTAATTGACGCCTATTGCCAACAACTGCACATAGATTTGAACTACCGATTGCTCCATGTTCTGCCGACTCTTGCGAAAAAAAATGTTTGGAGAACGAGGAGTTGTCTTTGACAACCTGTCCGATTTGCCGTTTTCGGACTGCCCCCTTGTGATCGGAGAGTTTGACACGGTGGCTGTTTTTTAGCGGAACCCATTGGACTTGGCCTTTTTGGGGTTTGACCTTAACAAAGTCAATCCATTCACCGTTTCGCTCTAATCTCCCACTGCCTTCAATTCTTGCTTTCAAGACTCGATCTTTATTTCGAAAAGTTACTGCCGTTCCAACAGGCAATTTCAACAATTCAGAAAAGTGTCTTTCAAGGCTTTTGTGAACTCGCTCGTCGGCCTCGCCGGTCACTGCGCCCAAAGCAACCAGTGGCGCACAGAACGCTCTTGTTGGAACTGCAACTCCCATCACGAAACGTGTCGCCTCCCTAGTGAATGACGACGCAAGCTGGCCCAACGCGTAGTAGTATGCAGCCCAATTCGGAATCCGCCGTAGTTCTTCCTCGTCGAAGTAATCTAGTGACGTGGGCAAATTCACTGGTGGTAAGGCTCCGAAGAGGAAGAGATAGTAAAAGGCCGATTGGAGAGTAGATTCAGGGAGCTCCTGCGGAAACCAAATGATGCAATTGAACAGCGACTAGCCTTGCCAACTCGCAGGGAACTCCGTTTCCAATAAGTCGAAATTTAGCTGACAACGAATAATCAGCTGGCAAGACGTAGGTGTCCGGCGCAGTTTGGATTCGCAATGCTTCTCGAACTGAGATTCTCCTTGCTTCCCACGGGTGTAGATGCACTTCTTGGTTGCCATACCAGGCTGTGGGACTGTAGCGATAGCGGTGAAGTCTCTTGAACGACTTCCCCTTGACATCGCCTTCAGCGCGAGTTTGGAACTTCTTGGATTTCGGCAAAAAGAACTCGTTTCCGTTGGGGAGAAGCATCGGGTCGTTTGGTTTTGCAAAAAGCGAATTTACCGTTAGTTCATCCGGAATCTGAATTGGCTTTCTCGGTTTCTTTCCGAATGGAGACGTCGTCGGCCACGGCAAGTTTTTTGCATCTACGTAGACTGGATCGTGCGGCCATGGAAACCAGCCGCCTGCACTCCAATCAAGTTTTTGACTCAGCGCGTTTTCTGCCAAGTACTTTCGGCAACCGATGACAAATACTCGTTCACGGCTTTGAGGCAAGCCGAGCTCGAGAGAATTCAAGACTCTAAAATCGACCAAGTACCTGCCTTTTTGCCTGAGGCGATTCAACTGCCTCGTCAAGAAAGTGCGATGCTTCTTGAAACGAACTAAGCCCGCAACGTTTTCCATCAGGAAGAATTGGGGCCTAATTTCAAGAATCCGGTCGACAAAAGTTTTCGTCAATACTCCGTTGTCGCCTTTGCTGCCAAGGTGTCGTCCTCCAGCGCTAAAGTCTGGGCATGGAGGGCAACCAATCACGCCAAAACACTTAGGTCGACCATGAGGGAAAGCTGATCCTAGAACCGCTTTGCCGGTGAGAGTTTCAATTGGCTTCCGCGTGGCCACCTTTACCCGTCCCCGTTTGCCATTTGCTTTTCGCCAGTTTTCGATCGCAAACTCATACATGTCGGCAAAGGCTTCGTCTCGTTCATTTGCCCATGCAATCTTAAAACCTGCTTGCTCAAAACCCAGGTCGAGCAGACCGCCTCCGGCGAAGAACGAGATCAGTGGCAGCTTGGGCAAACAACTAGTCCTCTAGAGGGGAAAAAAAGTAGTTTAATGGATTGACGATTCACTTCAAATACGCGCCTGCTAACTCTGACACTTGGTCTTTGGAACTAACCACTGAATACATGTCAACCTAAATTGGTACGTGGTGACTTGCTGATTCCTGTTTAGAGATTCGTCTACGATCGTAAATTTCGGTAGTTACTACGTGTCGATGCCCTAACAATTCTTGAACCTTTCGAATATCTTCCCCAGCTTCTAAAAGTAGTGTCGCGGTGGTCGCTCTCAATGAATGCGGGGTATAACGGCATTCGAAAATCGGAGTTTCATCTTCGTTGCGACCTACCTCGACCAATGAACCCGGCAGTTGGCGAAGATAGCAGTTAACGATGTCCCGCATTGCTTTCCGGGACAGCGATCGCTTCGCAAAGTAGCTGGCGTTTGAGGAAGCTCTTGGCCGGAAGAGGGGACCGGCGCAAATGCCGCAAAAATCGACGTACTGTTGGATCGCTTCCGCAGCTGCAAAGTGAATACCGATGGTACGCGTCTTTCCACCTTTCTCCTTGAGCCGAATTGTTGAGCACTCCCGGTCATTGTTGAAATCGCTCAACATCAGGTCGCATGCGGTGCCCAATCGTGCGCCGGAGTAAAGGAAGAACTTGAGGATCGCTCGATCGCGATAGTCTACGATCGTCTCGCCGGCTGGTAAACCACAAAGTTGTCTTGCCCGCGTTGCAGATAGACTTGGCGTCTCTTTAATCGGATCAGAGGGCAACCTGCGAATGAACTGAGCGTGCGCCGGATTGGGAACCGTAATCGGTAAGCGAAGCTCAGCCGCCATGGCGCCAAGGAATTTGTAAAACGATGAAATACAACTGATCCGGCGGTTGATGGTCTTTGGCGCTTTACCGTCTTCAACCATCTCATCGAACCACGCCTGTACATCGGCGACAGTGACATTGAAGGCCCGTGAAGATTCTTCGGGCCACCGAATTCCGAGGAAATCCATCAATGTCAACACGCCGCGACGGTAGGCCCGCTGCGTTTCCCTGCTTCGATTGCGACTTAGCCATAGATCGAAGATTTGCGCAACGCTGAGATAGTACCGTTTGACTTTTAGCTCATTTTCATGTGTTGCATGTCCCGCGAGCATCGGCGGGAGATTTATCCAATCGAGGTTGATGTCATCGTTTACGACATCACCATTTATGACGTTTGTCAAAGCCGATTGATGATTCAGTTCATTTTCCACGTTTTGTCAAATGCGACGACGAGCAACTTCCGGTAACAGATTTTACCGATAGTCGCATGAATCTGATTACATGTAAAACGTCTTTAATAGACACTACGATCATTTTCTTGCATTACCGCAGTTTCTGCGCTACTGTGTCCTAGCCAATTTCTGGCTAGTTCATTTTCAATAACCTTCGTCCGACAAGGATGAAGGTATTCCGCTTTCGTTCTTGTAGACATCCAAGCAAAGGGATCAAACATGAGTGAAAGAAAAGGCACCCTTGTAAACTCGATTCGTCACCGCGTTAATGGCGGCACCCTGACGGCCTCAATCTTTTCGAATGAGGTCGGCAGCGAAGGCAAGCGTCGCTACGTCTTCAACGTCTCCCTTGCCCGTAGTTGGCATGACGGAAAAGAGTGGCAAGACACGAAGACGATGCGGGTGCAGGATCTGCCGGCATTGGCGCTAGTTTCGCAAGTAGCATATCTATGGTGCCAGAATGAAATGGCACAGACGTAGGCGGCAGTCCCAGAATTGCAAACAATCAACCTCATTCACTATGGATGAGGTTGTTTCTTGACCAATTGGTTTGCTTTGCAAAAATGTAAAGAACAAAAGACGACAGACTGAATTCTTGCATGGAGTCGTTGCGCGCCCACGTAAGCATATCTCGGATATGCAATCTTCCGAAGCTATTCTGCTGTAGGTGCTTATAGCGAATGTTGGCCGATTAGGTGAGCTAACTGGTATCTATTGTGACTCAATCTGGAGTCAGAAAGAACGTATAAAGTTGGAACCAAACGATATCTGTGGTAACG
>JBCCEO010000086.1:0-16197 GCA_039030255.1 Planctomycetota bacterium
CAGCGATTTCAGCGACGGATTGCGTCGTTTGCTCGGAATGTGGGAACACCTGCACATGGACATGGTTGTCAGGACTGATGCAAAGACAGCAGTCAAGACAGGAGCCTCGAGCAATCGTTGGAAACGGAGAGAGTGTAGCTACACCAGCCGCTAGACCTGCAGTCTTTAAAAATCCACGACGTGTATTCTTTGAAGTCATGATGACGGCCTCTTAAACTTGATGAATTTGCTTTACTGTGGATGAGAGATTGTTGGCGGGGATCTAGTTTAGCCAGCCACGGGCAACGGCCATGCGGCTGTAGGGAACTAAACCCATACTAATCAGGATGATAACAACCGGGAAAATCGCCGCTGTTGGACCGCCCATCACTTCGATGGAGTCACTAAGGACAAAAATATACAACTGCTGCAGTAAGACTCCGGCCAGCGAAGCAAGCAACACTGGGAAGGCCCAGGACTTTTTCAGTACCAATCCAACTGCGGCGATGGTACCGCCGATCGTTGCCAGGGCAAACGCAATTGTCACCCAAATGGGGCGCGATTCGTACAGTTCTTTTTGTTCGACTGGCAATTCTTCGAGA
Organism: Planctomycetota bacterium; assembly: GCA_039030255.1. Lineage (GTDB taxonomy): Bacteria > Planctomycetota > Planctomycetia > Pirellulales > Pirellulaceae > Aureliella. The sequence goes on from JBCCEO010000086.1 coordinate 582, forward strand.
CCAAATCCACCGTAAACCATCGCGCAGTCCATGACGAACGCGAGCATACCGAGCACGTTCCAAATCAAAATAATGATGTTGGCGACGGTGAACCAAATTGGAGGTTTTTCAGTCGCTGGATTTTCTTGCGACTGGGTCGATTCCTGATCGCTCATGGGGTCAAACTTTCTACGGTTGCGAGGGGAAAAGCTGCTCGGTTTCGAGCGCTATGGGAAAGATTGCAATCTCGTCGAGCTTGCCTTCCCAGTTGTCGATGTTGTCACTCCGACCGCCAAAGTACCATGAGTCGATACCCGTTCCTAGTGGCCGCTTTAGTTGGATTTCGGGCTCCGATTGCCCGCGCAAATAGACTTCTGCCGAGTCCTCAGTTAGCCGCAAAGCTACACGATTCCAAGTCCAGCGATCGATAACGGTCGAGCCGGACACGGCTGCTGCATCTCCCAGTTTCAGCATCAATCTACCTTGGCGATCCAGGCCCAAGTGGATTCCAGCTTTCGAAATCGTATTGACGTAATCAGTGGAAAAAAACCAACCGGTGGCATCGCGCACATCGAGCGGCATTCCGTTCCAAATCGAAGCCATTATTGTCAGCTCGCCGTTCTGACCGCCGGCCAATTCTGCTCGCATACGACCACCGGCAAAATGCGGAGCACGATTGATTGTTGCTGTTGTTGAATCGTTGCCGCCAGCCGGCAAGGCAAACTCGCAGGTGTCGTCTCCTTCGAGGAAAAATACGACGCCTTGCTCGTAGAGGGCCGTTGCAGCGGAAGAACTGCTCGTCGCCACCGGAGGCCGCAGCTCGTTCATGCGCCAATATGCCAGCGGCTTTAACTTCAGCAAGCGTTCGGTCTCCGAGCCCGGGGCAATCTCAAACTGCTTTCGATCCGTCCCTGCGACTGCTTCGAGCAATTGTAAATCGGCGGCAACAATCTTCGGCTCGGCTGCAACCTCGAGTCCGGCCGAACGCGCGGCCCAGGTGTTGTAGCCACCCAAATAATGTTGCTCAGGAGGCGGAATGTAGCCCTCGCCACCATTGGCCAATTCAATAACCATCGTCTTCTTAAGTGGACTTTGAAGCTTCAGTTTCAGTCCGGTTAGGGCATAAGTCTCATTGGGGGTGGTTGCAATCGCAATGTCGCCAATACGGATTGCTTGAAGTACCAGTTCCGTCGACTGACGCTGGTGCAGAATGATTTGTTCTCGCGCGTAGACTTCGGGCTGTGTCTTTGGCAATCGATCTCCCATCGCTCCCACGACTTCCTTGGCCCAGGCCAGTCGTTGTGCGTTGGGAACGCGATATCGCATTGGCAATTTGGCCTCTGCCATCGCCAAGTCGGCGTCGGCTTCAAACTCCATCGATCGATAGACTTGCTTCGAGATTTCAACCAAACCTAGCGAGAAATCTTCGACGCTGCCAGAAGCTTCTTTCTTCGGGCTCATGTAATCATTGCGCCAAATATCACCGCTGCATCCGTGTGACATGACGGCGACCACATCGGAATCTTCTTTGCCTGAGAGGAACTCTTCCAGCAATTCGCAGTAGATCCCAAAATAGTCCGCGCTGATTGCTTGTTGGCCACCAAAGTAGTGCATTGAAAAGTTGGCCAGCACTGCAATGGGGCTGCCATCCATTGCTTGGAAAGCGATCATCGACAGTTCGGGATCTTCAGGACCGGTTGGACCAGTAGCATTGTTTGGATCCCTCGCGGAGTGCATGTTGGCGCGTACCGTTGGGTTACCAAAGGGATCTTGCGCGACACGATCAGGACGAATAACCCAACGCCGCAGCGCTGTAAAGTTAGCCGCTTCTTGGGTACCCCAGCCAAATTTGGCTGGCTGCAAATTGGCTTCCGCCTGCTCAAAAGCCTCCGCAATCTTCTGACGCAGAAGGGGTGTGTAGGTTGGATCCGGATCCGTCCCCAAGGCGCCGTAGCTAGAAGGGGCAGTATGCGTGTGCGTGGCCGATATCAGCATGCGTTCGCGGCGTAATTTGGTTTTTGACGCGGCCAAATCCTTGGCTTCATCGCATACGCTGCGATCTAAGATACAACTGTCGACAACACATATTCCAATTCGTTCCGAGCCGTCGTCCAAAACAACGGCCCGAGCGTGAATTCGGGTGTTGATCTGCTCTGCTTGCCGCGAAAACATTCCACCATTAACTAACACTGGAAGTTGCGTCGGGGAGATATCTGCTTTTGCCGCTCCGACACGCAGTTTCCCTTGCGCAGCGCCAGACGCCTGGAAGAGAAATAAGCAGACAAGGGCCGTCACGGCTAGGATTCGCATAGCTGATCTCCAGTAGGTGTTAGTGGATTGATGACACCCGCATGGCTCCAAACGCTGACCGCGCTCTGGCTACAAGTTTTCGTTCAAGAAGGAATGGATGTCTGTTACGACTTGATCCATCCAGTCAATTCGATTCCAGTGACCGTGTTTGGCTCCATCATGAACAACCTGTTTTGAAGTCACACCAACTTCTTTGAATCTTGTCAAACTCGGCAAGTCAGCCGCTGGGTTATCCAGGCTGCCCCGCAGGAACAAGGTTGGGGGATCATCTTTGGAAATCTTCAAATATGCATCGGCCCATTCGTAGGCATTTCGATCTTCGTCAATTGTTTTTCCAAGCCAATTGATCGCGTTAGAATTGCTACCACTCTTAGAACGCTCGGCAACACTGCCTGATGCGATCTCCATCGGGCCAGCCATGACTACTGCCGCCTTGAGCTTGGAAGAAGTTGAAAAGGCTGCTCCAGCCAATTGGGTAATCAAGCCCGTTGGCTGCAGACTCGCTTTGTCATGGCCGGTTGCCATCAACCCGACCAAATGTCCTCCTGCGGAACCACCTACGGCAGCAATACGATCTGGATCGACGTTGAAGGCGATCGCATTGGATCTCAAGTAACGGACAGCGGCATTGCAATCGTGAATCGCTGCGGGAAACTGTTCTTCGAACCCGAGCCGATACTCGATGGACATGACGACGTAGCCTAGCTCCGCCAGCTTGATCGAAAGAGGACGAAACTTCGTCTTGTCGCCTTTGAGCCAACCGCCACCGTGCACGACCACTACGGCTGGCCTTCCCGCCTCATCCGATTCCTTCGCGATGACATCGCAGAGCATCTTGCGGCCATCTTCAACGTAGTAAACTTGATTCAGTTTGGCCGTGAAGCCTTCAGGAATCCTTGTCGAAGGCTTGCCTTTTGGGCTAGCGAGTGCACCGGATCTTGGCGGCGAGGGTTGGACGCCATATTCGAGCATCGGCTGCCGGACCATACCGCCAAAGGTACTGATGTAGAGGTCTTGACCGCTTTGGCCACCAAAGGTGCAGTTGATTGGCCGCTCGGGTGTTTTAAGTTTCTCCAGTAGTTTTCCTTGGGCGTTCCAAATCCAAACGGAATCCGCTCCGGCGCAGTACACGTTGCCAGCTCTGTCGATGCACATCCCGTCGGATTGGGGGCCTTTATCGCCTCCGGTCATTTCTGCAAACCGCATGGCCGGCCCGACGGTCTGCTCCGTCACAGCTGCTTTGTAAATAATGCCGCCCCGGTAAGACGAAAAATAAAGCGTGCCGCCGTCGGGAGAGATGGTAATTCCGTTCGGAGTGTTGATTTCGCTCACCGCCACCGAGATCGCTCCTTCCGGCGTAATCTTTCGCACTTCCCCTTCCTTGGTCAGCGTCACATAAACATTGCCACGATGATCGACGACCAGGTCATTCGGCCTCGCACCATCTTCGAACTTGGCGAATTCCTTGGGTTTGCCATAGCCATTCGATTTGCAAATACGCGATGCGGCATTTTCGGCCAGGTAGAGTTCGCCGAGCTGGAAGAATGTTCCGGAATATCCAAACTTTGCACCCGCGATGGGCTTCCACGTTGTTTGCCCCTTGGGAGGATTGCTGCGGAAGAGGAAAAGTTGTTTGCCTTTGACATCAGGGACAAACAAAGCACTCCCATTCGCCGCGGCACCATCGACGAGTCCGAAGTCATTTTTTAAGTTAACCATTTCCTTGGAGTGGTCGACTGGTGAGGAAATTGTTGCTTGGGTGAAACCAAGGCTAGAACTACAAGTTGCCAGAGCAAAGCAGCTTGCCGCGATTAGCTTGTGCATGGAATTAATCCTGAAAGAGGTCGTTGCAATGAGAGGGGTGCTGGGAGGGTTTGGCCTGGCCTGGTAATTACTTTTTCGGTTCTGGAAGCCGAATCAAGTGGACGGCGCGCACATCCATCAAGGCCTTGTTGGCAATTCTAATGGGTTGGATTTTTAGTGTTTGTGTGCCTGCTTCCAAGTCGATCGTACCGAGTGTTCGCCATTGGAAATTCTGAAAGTGTCCTGTTTCGAGGATTTGAAAATCCAAGGCTGTGTAAGCTTCTTTTGCACCGGAGTGCATAGTACTTAGTTTCGCATCGGAGCCGCCCTGCCCCGTTCCGCATCCCTGAAGTATCGCCACGTTGAAGCTACCAGACTTTTCGACATCGAGCTTCCAAGTTGCGTTGTCTTCGGGGCCGACCCAGTAACCGACGGTATTTTTATAGCTTTGCGGTTCGTAGCGAACCTTTTCGCCGGTCGCTTTCGCAAAGTGGGCTGGAAGTAAATAAGAACCATCGGGCTGCGAGGTGATATGAACAATTTCTTCGGGCAGAAGAGGAGTGCCTCCGAATTGCAGCAGAATCGTGTCAGCTCCCTGCGGCCGTTTGTTCCACTTGATGATCCAATACTCTTGTTCCGGCTTAACGCTAATACTTGGATCGTCGTGACCTGCCCATTTTACGCTGCGCAGCGGAGCACAAAGACGCGGGATATTGCAGGTCTTAAGATCTGAATCGGTGATTCTGAGTATCACGGCCGAGCTATTCCGTTCAGCGACAACTCCTTCCGAATTCGCCTCTGGAAAAGCTCTGGAAGACCTCGCGACAGGCGTCACTGCCTCGGATAGCGTGCGCCCCGTCTGAGCACGTAGTGCGAGGCAAGGGGCGAACAAGGCAAGTACGGTCAAGTATTTGATGACATGATGCATGGAGGGTTTCTCCAGTGGGGAAGCCGATCAGTACAGGCTGCTGCAGCGAGAGGAGGCCATCGCGGGGGTCTCATTGTAGATAGTTTTTCTTCGCGATGTCCGGCAGATCGAAGTTTAAGAGCGGAATGGATCGGTAGCCACCAGGGTATCAAGAACGTCCGAAACCCGTTGGCGACTGCACAAGCTTGCGTATGATCGACTGCGATCCACTCAGACGAGTTCGCGGATCACGTCGCCTTCGTCCATCAATACGTGAGGGCGGTTATTGCGGTCGTAGATGACACGCTGCGGGTCGATACCAAGATGACGATAGATCGTGGCAATAACATCCGCGAACGAGATGGGGCGGTCCGTTACGTCGGCCGCCGTCTTGTCGCTGGCACCTAAAACGATTCCGCCAGGAAAACCACCGCCGGCCATCATGCCCATCGATAGCCGGGGCCAATGGTCGCGGCCGGCCTTACCGTTGTACTTTGGTGTTCTTCCAAATTCTCCCCACGCTAAAACAAGCACATCGTCGAGCATGTCCCTTTGCTTCAAATCCGATACCAAGGCGTGGAATCCGAAATCGAAAAGTGGACCGAGATTCTTCATCCTGACGTTGTTGTCCGCATGCGTATCAAAATCGCTCAACGAAAGGCTTACAACGCGAACCCCCGCTTCTATGAGTCGCCGAGCCAGCATGAATTTCAAAATCGCATCAGGACCCTCACTGGTGTAGGTCTGTTTGCCACTCGCTCTGAAACCGGGCGTGTAATGAGCCATCATGCCGGCATTTTCGGCATCGATGTTCATGGCGTCAGCGAAAGCTCCAGAAGTCAGCACGCGATAGGCTTGCTGTTGGAACTCGTTCATTGCATCCATCGAGCCACTTGCGTCTAGATTTGTCCGAAATCCATCCAGGCCGGCCAGCAACTCCAAGCGATTATCAAGGCGGCTGACAGGGATATCATCGATCATACGCAGAGGTGTCTTGTGATTCTTTCCGAGCCTCGCCAGCTCGCCCTTCATCCCGGGTTCAAGCTCGCGTTTCCAACGGTCGGATATGTCAGGACGAAATGGCTTGACTGAAGGGCCCAAGAACCCAGGCCGCGCGCTATTGCGAACCAGGGGGCGGCCTTGCATCAGATCGACGAAATTCGGGACACGATCCTGAGGCGTAGACATTAGGTGGTTCACGACACAACCAACTGCGGGCCTGCCTCCCATCGCTTGTAGTACTTTTTCGTGATAGCCCGATTGACATTGAAAGGCGTGGTGCTTGCCATCAGATCCGGTGAGTGCGCGTAGAAGAACCAATTGGTCGACGATGTTTGCGCACTTAGGCATCAACTCAGTCAGCTGGATTCCTGGCACACTCGTTGAGAGCGGCCGAAATGGACTGCGCAAATCGACCGGCGCCAGTGGCTTAGGATCAATCAAATCCATCTGAGGAGGACCGCCATCGAGATGCAAAATAATGACTGACTTTTTTGGCGAGGGACCGCGACTTTTTCCAGAGGATTCTGCAGCCAGAATTTCTGGCAGACTGAGGCCAGCAATGCCAAGGCTGCCCGCACAAATGAAGCTGCGGCGAGCTAATTTGTCGCAGTTTTCGAAGTGTTTTCCAGTGCGAAAGGTCAGCATTGCAACACTCTTTTCGGAGGGGTTTTATGGCGGGGAATTCAAATATACCACACTCCAAAGCGCAAAATAAATAGATCCAATGCCCGTATATTCCACTCCCAGTGCGATGCAAAATGGAATTCGCAGGGGATACGACATATGCCCGACCAGCAGCCCAAGCGCGAAACCAAGAGGTCTTTGCCAAGAAAACTGCAAGAAAAATTCTACGCAGTTTTTGGAAAAGCCTGCAACATTTCTGTCGGCCAAGCGTACCCCTAGTAGAATGCACGATTCTATCGGAGCCGCGGGACCATCTGTGTGTCACCGCCCGATCAATTGTTACTGGCCAATGCGCCAAGCTACAAGTTTTGATCTTCTCTTGGCTCCAACGCAAAAGGCCGTAGATAAAGTCAGAACTTGTGGGAGTAGGGATCTGATGAAATATTCGCCTAGCTGGAACCTCCGAACGTCGCTTCTTTTGCTCTGTTTGCTCAATGTGGGATGCAACAGTGTGCATATTAACCAAGAAAGTAAGCATGCATCTTCGCGTGATAAGCACAAAGTATTCGACTTGCTGGATGCCAATCGAGACGGAACGCTCGATCCGTTCGAAGCACTGGACTTGCTTCTGCAACTGGAAGACGAGGTTCAGGTGATTACTGAGGAGAAGCTAAAAGAGCTTGCTCAGGATATGGAGCGTGAACGTCGCGCCGAAGTGGGCGAATTCTTCGAGGGCATGGATCGGAATCAAGACGGCAAAGTTGAAGTCGATGAAATCGACGAAGAGATGCAATCGATGGCCGAGATCTTCGACCTGAATGGAGATGGGATCATTGAGTTGTCGGAAGCGATGACAGTCGATTTTGCCGACGAAATGCTCATGTCAAACGAGGAAATCCGGGAAGAAGTCGAGTTCCTATTCGATGTACTGGATCAAAATAAAGATTGTGCCTTGGTCAAAAAGGAAGCTCTCGAAGAGTTTCCGTGGCGCCAGATTCAAGAGGCGGATTCGAATGAGGATCAGCGTGTTAGCAAAGCAGAGTTGCGTAGACTCCTAGAAGCAGATAACACGGAAGCTGGTTTTGAGGTCGAAGGCGACAGAGCAATCATGACGGGGGTCATCACTGCTTCTACACCTGCCGCAGTGCTGCGTCTGGCACATGCGCAGCCTGCCGTTCGAACCATCGTGATGCGTCTGGTTCCTGGATCGATTGATGATGAATCCAATTTACGGGCGGCTCGCTACGTTCGCAATTTTGGGTTTTCGACGATCATTGAGCCGAATGGCGAAGTCGCTTCGGGCGGCACGGATTTCTTTCTCGCCGGCAAACAGCGAACAGTTGAAAGTGGCGGGCGACTTGGCATCCACTCCTGGGGCGGCCCTGGCTTTCAAGGCTCTGATGTCCCCAAGGACGATCCACAGCACGAACTCTACCTCGAATACTATCGGGAGATGGGCATTCCCGAGGCATTCTACTGGCGAACTCTGGAAGCCGCTCCCATCGATGGCATTCATTGGATGACTGAACAGGAATTGGAACAGTTTAAGGTAAGGACTGGTTCGCAGGATTCGCCTGCAAATACCGGAACCGAGGAAGCAGCCGGGAATACCGAACTGGTGCCAAGCGATTGTAACGCTGCTCCAACGCAGCCAAAAACGCGCAACAGTGAGTTGGTAAAAAAGAAAACGCAGCTTGGTGAGCTGGCTCCAAGTCAAATCCGATATACCCGCATTCATGAGGTCAACGAATTGTTCCCAGCAAAGTATCGTAGCGTTTTCGATCGATTTAATCAAATAATTGCACCGAACGGGAAGTCGATCCACATTTTTGCGCAGCCAGAGATCAGCGATATACAGTTGAGGCATGTGCGCAGCGTAATGTTGCATTACTTGCAAAATTTGCCGGATTCGCAATACGGAAGTGACAAAGCTGCAGTCGCCAATAGGATGGCAGACAATCGAGCCATGATGATGATCTGCAAAGGGCATGATGGCCAATATCGCGAGCCAAGAATTCCCGCTCAACCGCTTTACGCCGACGAAACAATCGTTGAAGGAACCACGGCATACATTAACAACGAATTCGAGGAACATCGTGATGCATCCTTAGAGGAGATTTTGCACTGCGTGCATGACAATGGAATCGGAGTCGATGTGCGGTGGGCCCCCGAGGGAGCCGCGCCCAAGTATCAGGAAGAAATCCGCAATGCGACTACAAATGCGATGAAGACCAAGCTTTGGCCCACTGAGCATTTCGAAGACGAAACAGAGGACTGGATTAATGAATTGCGAGCCGAAGGAAGTTTAACGCAAGAGTACTTAGCATCTGTCATCGACAGCTACTATGGTCTTTGGGGCCCATTCGAAGACGATTTTGGCATGTGGGGAATTTATGCCGCAAAGACGCGAAAGGATATCCAAAAGAAAGATCCACAAGGCTACGCGCTGGTCGAGAGATTCTTTCATCCTTTCCTAACATACGATGCCGAAATCGACGGGAGTTTTAAGGGAACGTTTTCTTTGCGGTTTGATGATTCGCTGCAGTACACGCACAAGTCGCAGTATCTTCTAAACGCCTTTCTGACTGGCGATAACGATTCGAATTTAGTAGGCAACAACCAAGACAATCGGCTTGGCGGGAATTCCGGTGACAACATTCTCGATGGTGGCGAAGGACTTGACATCGTCGTTTACCCGCGAGCGAAATCCAACTACACGATCAAAAAGCTTGACGATGGTTCCATGATTGTTGTCGGGGACGGCAGGGACCATTTGCTCAACATCGAAGAGTTGATTTTCGATGGAGCGGCAAAACGGGAAGCGAAGTTCTCCGAACCGGTGCCAAATGGACTACGCTAAAAAGCAGACTCCGCGCAGGTTGCGCGTTTGCTCTCAAGACGAAAGAAGGCTTGGAGCGGAAAGCTCCAAGCCTTTTTATTCTTTTCAATGGTAGTTGAAGAGGTCAGTTCTACTTGTCGTCGCCTGCTGCTTCGCCAAGCTCGACGCCGGTTTCCGTTTCTTCTTCTTCATCCTCGACTTCACCTAGAAGGTTGGCAAGTTGCTTGCCGAGTTTTGGACCACGCGCGGTGGTGGAAACGACTTTGCCTTCTTTATCGAGTAAGAACATCGAAGGGATGCCCATAACGCCGTAGTAGTCCGTCGCTGGGTTGGTGCCACCTTCGTCGTGCAATACGATCCATTGTGTTTCGTGTTCTTCGACGAATTTTTCGAGGCGGTCACGATCGCGGTCTAGGCTGATACCAACAACTTCGAAGCCTTTTTCAGCATACTTGGCGTAGTTCTTTTCGATATTTGGATGTTCGCGGACGCATGGACCGCACCAGGTTGCCCAAAAGTCCACCAAGACGACTTTGCCCTTGAGGTCGTCAATGTTGAACGCATCACCACCCATGGTAGTACCGGTCAACTGGATTGTGTTGCCAATTAGATTCGAACGCCGTACGAATCCATCGAGCATATTAAGAGTCTTCTCTTCGACCGATCCCTTGCTAAGTGATTCACGCACAGCTTTGACAAACTTGACGCTTGAATCCTTGTCCTCACCCGCGCTATTCATTGCGTAGTAGGCTGCCATCATGCCAAGGCGGGCATCTTCGGCGCCTGCTTTGTCATCCAAACCAGAAAGGAAGGCAACGACATCGTTTTGAAGTTCTTCCGACTTGTTGGGATTCATCATGTCGCGAAGGCGATTTCCGATGCTTTCACGTTTGATTTCGATGTATCGTGGAGAGTCTGTTTCGCCAGCCGCTTCGAGCAATCCAAGCATCTTTTCCGTTGCGCCGTTCCTGGCCGCAGAAAGCTGCATGGCTTCCTTACGACTCTTGGGACGCAGCTTGGAAATGCGTTTCATAAACGCGTCGACAGCGTCCACGTCGGCATCTTCGGCCAATTCAAGGTCCAGTTCGTCTGGCTTGCCTTCTTCGCCAGTTTCGACTGCTTCTAGCTTGCGCTTGGGTTCTTTGGATTCTTCTGTTTCTTCCTGGGCTTGGGCAAAAGCCGGAAGCGTGTAGGCGAGCAGTGCTGCAAGAGATAGATTCGCAATGAATCGTTTCACGAGTTTTCTCCTTGGACAGGAACTTAAGAACGTAACGGGTAAAGACTCGAGGACTCGGAAAGAGGGAAACAGGTTTCGGGGGAAAACTCGGTCGCTGATGCGACGCTCCATGGTCACTCGAAGCTGACAAGAATAGCCAAGAATGACTGTACTGCAGACCCCAAGGGCCAAATAAGTCCCAAAATCGTCGGTTTTCGTCCAACGATTACCCGCTCAAGGGCTTCGAAACCTTGAACTTAGACCGTAAAGTCAGCTATCTTATAGAAGGTTGCCACGCCCAACTCACCTTTCGGCTAAGTATTCCCGCCTTTGGCCATGGGCTGGCCCCTGCAATATGCTCCCTTTTCTCCCTCGTAAGACTTGGAAGCCAGATGAGCGTCAAGCCTATTCCGTTTGGTTTAAATTCCCTTCTCGTTGTTTGCCTGCTTGGATTTTTGACTCAGTCGCTGTCGGCTCAGGATAAAGAGCCGAAGGCCGAGGCAAATACGCCTGTCGAAGCACAAAAAACAAGCTCAAATCCTGCTCCCGCGGCCGAACCTAAGCCCTCGGAAGCAAAGCCGCCCGCTCCGGAAGATGAGAAGAATGCGGCAGTCGAATACTCGGATTACTCAAGACCTCCGGTTATCACGGCGATCGACTTCTCTGCCGATGGAAAATGGATTGCAACTAGCGGTTTTCGCGAAGTTCTGTTGATCAATACAGCAACTCGAAAAACGGAAAAACGACTGGTTGGCAAAAGTGAGCGTATCGAGTCGGTTTGTTTTTCGCCCGACTCTAAGAATCTTGCGGTAACCGGCGGTTCGCCTGGACTGTTTGGCGAAGTTCAAATTTGGGATGTCGAGAAGGGCGAACAGATTCTGAGTCATGAAGTGACGGAGGAAACGCTATACGGTGGCAGTTATTCGCCTGACGGCAAGCTGGTCGCTTTTGGCTGCAAGGACAATACGGTACGCGCGATCGACGCCGCGACGGGTGAACAAAAACTGCACCAGGGAGCTCACGAAGATTGGATTCGGGCCTGTGTCTTCAACCCTAAGGGAACTCACGTGCTTTCGGCCGGTCGCGATATGACGGTCAAATTGACTGAGGTAGCTACCGAACGATTCATCGACAACGTCACGTCAATTACTCCGGGAGCGCTGCGCGGCGGCATTAATTCCCTGGCGATGCACCCGGAACGCGACGAGGTCTTGGTTGGCGGAGCCGATGGATCTCCAAAAGTTTTTCGTATCTTTCGTCAGACTGCCCGTAAGATTGGCGACAACGCCAACTTGATTCGCGAATTCCCACCTAGCGGTGGACGCATCTTCGGAGTCGATGTGAACCATGCCGGTACGCATTTCGCCGTTGTTAGCACGCTCGACGGTGAAAGTAGCTTGCAAGTCTATCCCTACGACTTTGAGGGTAAGTTGGACGGCGGTCTGAAGGATATTTTGAAGAAACGTGTGCGTGATCGCAACGAGGCCGAAAAGAAGAAAGTTGCCGAGTATCGCAAGAACGTTTCCGCAGCCGTGGTCAACGTCGACTTACCGAATACAAGTCTGTATGCGGTGAGCTTTGCTCCTGACGGTAAATCGCTGGCGGCCGGAGGAAGTGATGGTTTGATCCGCGTCTTCAATGCGGCCGATGGCAAGCTCTTGCATGAATTCTCCCCGGTCGAATTGCAGGCCTCAGACGCGAGCGCCTTGGTCTCACCAGATTCGCTGGAGCCAAATCACGGGCTAGCTGATGCTGCCTTAGATCCGAACCAGCAGCAGGAGATCGACAATCTGCCCAAGGGGAAGTTGTTAGAACTGAAGATTTCGCCGGAGTCCATCACGCTCGAATCGATTACTGAGTACACCCAAGTCGTCGTTTCTGGGATTTTTGAACAGGGACAAACGGCGGATGTCACTCGGTTGGTCACTTACGCTGGCAGTCCGAATTTTCAAGTCTCGAAACTTGGGCTCGTCACGCCCATGGCGGCAGGCGAAGGCAAGCTGGACATTAACTATGGCGGTTTCGTCAAATCAATTCCAGTTAAAGTTGGCGATCTGACTCAGCCAATCCAACCTGACTTTACGCGAGATGTGAATCCAATCCTCTCGCGACTCGGATGCAACTCGGGGACTTGCCATGGTGCTCAGAAAGGCAAGGCTGGGTTCAAACTCTCCTTGCGTGGCTACGACCCAATCGAAGATATTCGCGCTCTTAGCGATGACTTGAGTGCTCGCAGGCTCAATATTTCGGCTCCTGATGCTAGCCTAATGTTGCTCAAGCCCGTCGAAGCAGTGCCGCATGCTGGCGGTATCTTGCTTTCCGAAGACAGCGTGCACTACCACACACTCCGCGAGTGGATCTCAGGCGGGGCAAAGCTAAATCTTGAGTCTAAGAAAGTCGCTCGCATTGAGATCTTTCCAACCAAACCTGTGATTGGTCGCGAGGGATCTTGGCAGCAGTTCCGCGTGATGGCCAGCTATCCAGACGGAAGTACGCGAGATGTTACGCACGAATCGTTTATCGAAACGGGTGACAAAGAGATTTGCGAAAGCTTTGATGGTGGCCGAGTGCAAGCCGTTCGTCGCGGCGAAGCACCAATTTTGGTCCGATACGAAGGAGCTTATGCGGCTACGACGGTAACCGTAATGGGCGACCGCACGGGCTTTGCCTGGGAAGACCCTGAAGTATTCAGTGAGATTGATCAGCTGGTGGCTAACAAATGGCAGCGCATGAAAATACAGCCGTCTGACGTGATCGAGGATCATGAGTTCCTGCGTCGTGTGCGATTGGATTTGACTGGTTTGCCTCCCGCTGCAGAGGAGTTGCGTGAATTCCTGAGTGATCGACGTCCGTCGATATTGAAGCGGATGGCCAAGGTCGAAGAATTGATTGGTTCGAAAGACTACATCGATCACTGGACCAATAAATGGGCCGACTTGTTACAAGTCAACTCAAAGTTCCTTGGCCGCGAAGGTGCGACCGCTTTCCGCGAATGGATTCGAAAAGCCATCGAGAGCAATCAGCCTTACGATCAATTCGCTCGCGATGTTCTCACAGCGGCAGGATCGAACAAAGAGAATCCAGCTGCATCGTACTACAAGATTCTCCGCGATCCCGATTTGATGATGGAGAACACGACGCACTTGTTCCTGGCAATTCGATTTAATTGCAACAAATGCCATGACCATCCATTCGAGCGTTGGACTCAGGATCAGTACTATGAACTCTCAGCCTACTTCGCTCAAACGGGCCTAAAGAAAGATCCGGCCAGCGGTGACAAGAAGATTGGCGGGACGGCCGTCGAAGGAGCCAAGCCGCTTTACGAAGAGATCTTTGACAAAGCGACTGGCGAAATGGTACACGTGCGGACGAACAAGCCTGTGCCACCTGCGTTTCCTTACGATTGCGATTTTGAGTCACCAGAAAACGCAACCCGCCGCCAGCAACTTGCTGCTTGGATCACCTCCGAGGACAATCCTTATTTCGCCCGCAGTTTCGTCAATCGCCTTTGGGGCTATCTCACTGGCACAGGCTTGATCGAGCCATTGGACGATATTCGAGCAGGCAATCCACCGACCAACCCAGAATTGCTCGATCACTTAACGCAAGAGTTCATCGAAAGCGAATTTGATGTGCAGCATATCTTGCGACTGATCTGTAATTCGCGAACTTACCAGCTCTCGGTGGCATCAAATGAATGGAATTCGGATGACAAGATCAACTATTCGCATGCTAAGGCTCGTCGATTGCCTGCGGAAGTTCTCTACGACGCGGTCTACAAAGTCACCGGTGCGGTGACCACGATTCCTGGTGTAGCTCCTGGTACTCGGGCGGCCGCACTTCCTGACGTTGCAGTTCGACTTCCGGACGGATTCTTGAACAACCTTGGACGCCCCGTGCGAGAAAGTGCCTGCGAGTGCGAGCGCTCTTCCGACTTGCAGCTGGGTCCTGTTATGGCGCTAGTCAGCGGTCCGACGATTGGCAAAGCAATTTCTGACCCCAAGTGTGCGTTGCCAGAGCTGGTCGGACGCGAGCTATCGGAAGAAGAACTGATTCGCGAGATCTTTGTGCGAGTGCTTAGCCGTGAAGCTTCCGAAGCCGAAGTGGCCGCCGTTTTAAAAAGTGCCGAACAGATCGCTCTCGATCACGAGGCTCTTGAAAAGGAACTTGCCAACCGCGAAAACTGGTGGAAAGAAGAGCGAGGTCGTTTAGAGAAGCAGCGGATGGACAAACTGGCGGCGACGAAACAGCAAATTGTAGATCGCCAAACAGCCATTGCGCCGCAACGTGCGAAGATGGAAGAAGATCGCAAGGCAAAAATCGCCGCTGCCACGAAGGCCATTGCGGACTACAAGGCGCAGATGGCGACCACTGCCGGAGCCTATGTCGACAAAGGTCATAAAAACAACAACTGGTTCCCTCTGAGCCCCACGGCTCTCGCTGCCACTGGAACGACAAAGCTTTCGCCTCAAGCGGATCGATCCATCGTGGCCAGTGGCAAAGAGAAGAAGGGGCTTTATACGCTGACCTTCGAAACACCGTTGGATAAGATCACCGGTTTCCGACTCGAAGCCTTGCCAGCCGCCGGATTGACAGGCGGTGGTCCAGGACTACCCGAGAACGGAAACTTCGTGGTAACGGAAATCGAAGTGGATGCATGGGCTTCCGGGAAAGAAAAGGAACGAAAACGCATCAAGATTGCCAGCGGCGTCGCAGATTTCTCCCAAGAGTCATTCAATCCGAATCAGACTTTTGATGGCAAGCCGAATGACCAAAAAGGTTGGGCCATTCATCCTCGCGGTGGCGTGAATCACTGGGCGACTTACAAATTCGCCGAACCAATTTCAGTGGAAGGAGGCAAAACCCGAAAGTTGACGACTCGCGTCTGACACAACGCAGCTCAAGTTACTGGCGTTTCGCTATGACCACGGACGGG
>JBCCEO010000087.1:0-16148 GCA_039030255.1 Planctomycetota bacterium
CAAATCGGGCGGCGGCGAATTGCGAAGCATACACAGATAGATGCTTCTGTGATTGCTCGGTTGGTGAATGGAATCTCCCATGTTATTCACCTGCACGTCCAAGCTTTGAACGTCGGAGCCGATTCCCGGCTGTGGATTCAGCTGTCCGGTGGCCTTGAGGATGCTGTCGCGAATCGCCTCCGCGTCGAGCCGGCGTCGCTTGTGTCGGGCATACCAATTGTTGTCAGGATCTGCTGTGAATGTCTCCGGGTCGCAATTGCTGTCGAGCTGATAAGTGCGAGAGAGCACGATCGCGCGGATAAGCCGTTTTACGGACCAATCATTGCGGACGAAGCGTGTCGCGAGGTGGTCCAGCAATTCTGGGTGCGTCGGCCTGCCACCGTAGACCCCAAAGTCGTCAGGAGTCGATACGATCGGCCGGCCCATCAAGTGTTGCCAAACTCGATTCACCATCACTCGCGATGTGAGTGGATGTTCTGGGGCCGTCAGCCATTCTGCAAGTTCCAGACGTCCGCTCGCCTGTGAATTCTGAATGGAATCGGGCTCCGTCCAGGCCGACAAAAATCCTCTAGGCACGGATGGACCGAGCTGTTTTGATTCCCCGTTGATGTTGACTTTGCAGTCCTCAGCTTTTTGCGCCTCACGAACTCCCATCGCCACATTATTTGGCGATGATGCCATTGGCGCTGGCTGTGTCGGACCGCTTTTTTGCAGTTGGCCTGAAGCAGAGTGGAGCAATTTTGCCTCTTCGCGCGTTAACGCTCGATCGAAGAAGGCAAACTCATTCATGTTTCCTTGGAGTGAGAACATGCCATCGGAACGCGAGCCCAAAGTGAACTCTTGGACTTTTTGAAAGCTCGGCCCGATGTCGGAATCTATCTCAAGTTTGTCGACGCCGTTCAGTTGCAGCCGAACGCGCTCGCCATCACGAACTAAGACCACATGATTCCAAGTGTGTTCAGGGATGATGCTTGGGCCAGTCACTGATGGAATGTCTTTGGCACCGGGGAAGAGAAACAAGTGTCCGGGATCGGCGCCTTTGTAGGTTCCGCTGATCCCAAGGTGATCCCCTACGCCTTCGTGCTGCGCTCGGTTGGCAAAGGAAAAGAGGTACGCGGTCATGATCACCGAATCGCTCTTCAGATCATTTCGAAACCAAAACGAAACGGAATAAGAATCGATGGGTTTCTTTATCTTGCCGCGGATTCTACCCTTGCCCATCGTTGCAAACGAGTTTGGATCAAGTTTTGCATCGCCTTCGGGTTGGAGATCGGGATGTGGGCCATCAAGCTTTGAGTAAATGATTGGAGACAAGGACTGAATTGTCTCTTCGTAATCGTTAGGAAACTTGGGTACGCCAGGACCAAAGTCCACTTGCTTCGTATCCTGTCGCTTTAGAACTTTGAGCTCATGCAGCGCTGTTGCTGGAGCACTCAGTTTTTCATTGGCCGCAGAGCCCCACATCGTTGTTGTGCTTTTGAAAATCCCAGCCAAGGCATAGTAGTCACGCGTTGGAATTGGATCATGCTTGTGGTCGTGGCAGCGTGCGCAAGCCACGCTCAAGCCCATAATGCCCGAGCTGACGACGCCAATCTGATCCGCGACAACATCCATGTCGAAATTTACATTCATCGCCTTGGCTGGCTTGCTTCCAAGAGCCAAAAATCCCGTCGCGACCTTGTTCCAATCTCTCTGAAGTTCCGACTCAGTCTTGAGTAAATCCCCGGCAATCTGTTCCATCAGAAAACGGTCGTAGGGCGTATCTTGATTGAAAGCGCGAATGACGTAATCCCGATAACGCCAAGCGTGGGGAAAAGTTGGATTGCGGGCGAGACCGTCGTTGCCATTAGATTCGCCATAGCGGGCAACATCCAACCAATGCCGTCCCCAACGCTCACCAAAGTGCGGCGAAGCCAACAACTCATCGACTAAATCTGCGAAAGCTCCTTGCTGCAAATCCCCGCTATCGCCGTCTTCGAGCGTCGATTCACTTGATAGGCGAGAAATCCAGATGTCAAGCTCTTGCTTTGTAGGGGGCAGGCCAGTCAAGTCATAGTAGACTCGCCGCACCAACGTCCGCGCCGATGCATCCTGTGTTGGCGTTAGTTTTTCAGCGTGCAGTCTCGACAGCACGAACTGGTCGATGGGGTCGCGCGCCCAGTTGGTATCCCTGTTAGTTGGAAGTTCTGCATCGCGGATCGGATGAAATGCCCAGTGTAACGGTGCGTTCTTTTCATCGGTTTTGGGGCGATTGCTTGGGGCAACTCGGGGATCGGGTGCGCCCATTTTTACCCAGCGTTCGAAATCGCGAACAATATTGGGCGGCAGTGGCTCGTCCGGTGGCATCGCTGTGTCACCCCAAAGCAGGGCTTGTATTAGCAAACTTTTTTCGTGATCGCCTGCCAGGATTGCGGGCCCCGACTCGCCACCTTCTAAGATGCCATCCTTTGAATCAAGGAAAAGCTTCCCGCCAACCTCCTCGGCTTTGGCCGAATGACACTCATAGCAATATTTTGTGAGCGCTGGACGGATACGGTTTTCGAAGAAGTCGCGTTGATCACCCGTTACCGGATCCGCTTTTGTGCTGCCGAGAGCAGCCAGCCAAAAAGAAATCGTGAGCAGGGAAAGGCGGATCGGCATACGACAGCCAAGCAAATCGACGCTTCGATTTAGGAGGTAGAGGAGGGAGGACGATGACAATGAGTATTGCATCGTTGGTCTAATATAGCGTATTCGCGTCTGCAAAACCAAGTACAAGGTAGTTTTTTGGTGACAGCAGGACGGCATGACGCGTCCTGAACCGAGAATCCTTCAAAGAGCGTGGCTTTCCTGTCTACCCACCGTCTGGACGGTCAACACAAAGTGTTTCGCAGTTCTTCCTAGCAGCTAGATTTGAGGGAAAGTGAAGGTCGCGTCACAATTCAAACAGGTGGGCAACGCCGTCTACTGAGGGCTTTCCGACCCGCCGATTATTTGCTTAGCGTCCTATCCCAGCGGATTTTGTAGAGGCGGCGGCCTGGCAGATGGATAGCTTTCTCCTGGTCGGTGAAGCGAATCATGTCGCTCCACCAGTTTTCGGGTGTTCCTTGGTGATACACAATCCGCCCCGAGTCCGGGTTCTCGGAAACCGATTTTACCTTGGGCAAGTCCGCAAGAATCGGCGCTGGTGAGAAACTCGCATCGTCCTTGTTAAATCGGTACACGTGCTTGTTTGTAGTGACGTGCATGATCGCTTGTTCACGCGTTGGTGAGAGATCGTGACCGCCTGGCGTTGGAAGCTGGATGCGTTTTTCGACGTTGAGCTTCGTGGTCTTCCGGTCTTTTCCGATATCAACCAACAAAAGTTCGTCAGATCCTAGGGCCCACAAACGCTTCAACTGCTTGTCCCACACCGCTCCATGGGCTCCGCGAAGCGCTATCTTGGCCAGTGGTTTGGTGGGAGCGCCGTCTGGTTTTTCCAGCTCGTAAACCAGCAGTTCGTCGCCCCCAAAGCTGGATGCGACGGCTACACGGTAATCCGGAAGTAGGCAAGCACTATGAGCGTTCTTGGCGATCGCGAAGAAATGGCAAGTCTTATCGCTTCGAAGAACCAGAGCCACACCGCCGCTCGAAGATGTAATCAAAATATGCTCACCAACCGGCTTGCACTCATCGGTACTCGCAAAGGTTTTCCTTAACGCTTCGGGAACGCCAGGAGAATCGCTAGCCCGCCAGGACCAAATCGACTCAGGTGCATCCTTGCCGTTTTCGTCCAGTCGCAGAATGAATACTTCCTCAGCACCGCAGCAAATCAACTGGTCATCGCCCAAGGATCGCAGAGTGGTCCCCAAGAAAAGGCACATGGTCAGGCAATATGCAGCTAACGTGCGTGTTGTTGAGTGACTTCGGAGTGTTCTTTGATCCATGATCCTACTTTCTTTTATTGCCGCTGTCTTGGAACTCCAGTAAGGCTATTTTACAGGGCTCGGCGGATACAAGATGAATACCGCGTGCATCTTTTAGTTGTCTGTCGCTCGGGCTTATCGTATGCCAGCATAATTTGTGGAGTAGAATGTCCTCGGCCGCAGCAACCCAGGCAGGTTGGTCAAACAGACTAACACGCTTTCTTCTACGGAATCGTTCGAACTCGTATTCATCCCCGGCAAGGCGAAAGAAGTCGATCTTCAACGCAGGTCGGTTGTCCGGTGCAGTGAATTGATACGGCGATTGCAAGCCAGCCTTGACGCTAATCTCTTGGATGAAAAAGTCTTCGTGGAAGGCTTTGATAATACTACTGATCTGTTCCGCTTGATATTCGATGACGAAGTCAATGTCGTGAGTCGAACGTGGAACTCCCCAGAAGTTGCCAGCCATCGATCCTACGAGCATGTAATTGATTCCGAGCCTTCAAGACGACGAAGGCAGTCGACCAGCAGCTGCTCTTCTGTCACTTCGAACACTTCATGTCGGATTCGATTGCGTATCCCGCGCGAATTCGCTGTCGCAACTTCTCTTCAACGCATGCTTCATCAGCATCCGGATATTGATTGCGAATACCATCGCGAGCGATTGCGAGCGAAGCTTCGAACAACCGGAGTCCAATGCGTAGGCGCTCTTCTCCTGTCATTCGCCTATATGCTTCCAGCTGAAGCTGGTCGATATCCATGATTTCTGGCTGCGACATAGTGCGTTACTTGGCTTGAGTTTTCCTTGATGTTGATTCTACCGAAGTTGGAAAGGATGATAAAGAGTCACGATTCGCGTTACCATGGCTTAATGAATTGGTCATTTACTAGTCAGTAACTTTGCCGCTACGAAGGTTTTCGTTGAATGCCCGCAAGCTTTTAGGGTAGCATCGGCAAGTACGAAAGGAGGTTGCTCGATGGAACTGAAACTCTATGAATACTACACCCAAGATGAGATTTTCGATTCTGTTGAACAATTGAAAGCGACTAAGGCGAAAGGTTGGTATGCTTCTGCGCGATCCATAGTGGGGATCTTTGAAATCGGTGAGCGCCCGCCCAAAATTCATTTTTGCGACGACAGTAGATTTCACTGGTATTCGCAATTGAAAAAAGACAGAACTCCAGAGGTTCTCAAGGAATTTAGCAAGCAACGGGACGGTTACTTATTCATCAAGTCACCGCGAAATGATCGATACATGTATATCGCAAACATTGAGCATGTGGGTATGTATGGCGAAGGAAAGGATGGACATGAGGCATCGATGACAGTTGCCCCGAGAGTCCCAACAGAACTGCTGCATGAGCTTGGTGGGCTGTTTATTCACTCTGATTGCCAAGATGCAATGAACGAGCCAGTGGAAATGCTGCGTCAGGCCCAGACTGCATCTGATCGCTTCAAAGCTTTGCAATCGTTCGTCGAGCGGTGGCGGGGCCCCGTTGATGCTGACTTTTCAATTTCAAAGGAAGACATTGATCAATCTCCCGTTGCCGTTCCACGAATCCTTAGGAAGTTGTACCAGTGGGCTGGGGCTTGCGAGGACGTTATGCAAGCTGGGTATCTCTCAATTCGCAAACCAGAGGAGTTGTCCGCAGATGACTACGGTTACGTACCGTTTTGTGTCGAGTGCCAGTGGTGTGGAAACTATTACATCAAAGAAAATGCGATGCAGGACGAGGACCCGGAGGTATTCGCAGACGAGTGTGGAGAGACTCGGGAGGGAAAAGGTTATCACGGAACTGGGATTGGATTATCCAAGTTCTTGTGGGCCTACTATATTGCATTCAACCTGGGCAGCGGACCGATTAGCTACGAGGTTGAATTCGAGGGCGATGAGTTTCGGCGACTGAAATCAGAAATCAAAGCTCTTCCTATCCTTGCATCGGGAAGTCGATCCTGTCGCGCCATTCAGGCTTACAATCCAGAAATCCGCAAGGATGATGAAGCTATGATCTTCGCGCAAGATGGTGTCATGGGCTGTCTTGTTTGCTCTGACCACTTCAGAAGCATCATCATGATGAGCAAAACCCAGAAAGCGATCGATGCTTTCATTTCCAGCCTAAAAATCGATCCAAGTCGACTTGGGGATCCAGTTTGAATTGGGAAAGCAAAATCAGAACTCACTAATTCGCGAATCGATGACACGAATGGCTTCACTTGCCGCCCCTGACTATTACACGCGTGTAAGGACTGGAGATGTAGGTTCCAAAATCTTGATCGTGATAGGAAATGGTCTTGCGGTGATTGGTGAAAATATCGATGTGCCTTGCGTCGGGTGATATCGGAATCTCGACAGTCCAGGAGCCGTTTTGGGCGCGTCGCATTCCCCTGGTGTTCTCGTCGGGAATCAGTTCCTTCAAATAGCGTGGGCTTCCGTCAGGAGCTCGGTTCTCCATCCACCATATACGACCACTCTCCTCGCCTGAGTTCGGCGCGAACTGAACAGTGACCGTCAACCGATCCCCTTCAACCCGCGCTTCGAGCGATGGCGGTGCAAGGAGAGCGGTGGTTTGTTCTGGAAAAAAGTGTCGCAGCACGAAGGCGGCTTTGTTCTGTTGCTCACGCTCCGTTTTGGGATGGCCTTTGCCTCCATGCCCGGTGTTGGCTCCCAAGTAAACGGGGATTGTGGGATGGTGTTCTCCACCCCAGGCAATGTCGTAGGCCACCATGTCATGCGTTCCAGGGTGAAACAGCATTTCAACCCCGCGCTCGCGCAGAGAATCGAGGTTGCGCGAAATGAACACTTGATCGGAGATTCCACGCGTAAACTCCTGCAGATCCTCCCAGGAATGGCCCGCGTTCAAGGCACGTTGATTGAAGTTGGGGCCAAAGTGCCCGCCTGAGAATCCACGTTGCTTTCCGCCTTCGGCCAAATGGTGGTCCCAGGCTCCTTGATCACAAAGACGCAGCGGAGAGTCCCAAATCGGGGAAACTGTTGCATGCACGGCCGTCATGCGATCGTCATGGATGATTGCCATCGAGGGCGAAGCGCCATTCTTCGACGAGCCCGTCACAGCCACTTTGCCTTTTTCAAAATGCTCGGTCTCTGCGTAGGCAGCGGTGATGGCTCGCATCAAGGTCGCAGGCCAAGCCCAGTACTGGATCTTATAATGAGGATTCAGCGACTTGGCAAACTTCGCTTCCGATTCACCGCCAAGTTCCACTTTGCCGTAGGTGCCAGGTTCCTGAACCACGGTTGTAACAAGGCCGACTCCTCCCTTCAATAATTCCAGAAAATGCCCTCGCGGACGGAAGTCGCGTTCTAAATTACGAGGTGTACTGCCGCCGGTGAGATGAAAGCCCTTGGCCTTTCGTCGGGCGGGAACGACCATTCGGACGGGAAGTCGATAATCCTGTCCTTCCCAGATTTCACCCACGTTGATCGTGATCAGCTTTTGGCGCGTGTCGATTGGTCCTTTGACAATTCGCCAATCCTGAAGCACTTCGATTTCCAAAGTCGATGCATCACGAATGGCTTTCATGTCGAAAACATCTTTGGCCGAAACCAACGTTGCTGGTAGTGGCAATAGCAACGCGAGCAGCCAAATGTGCGCGAAGTATCTTCTTCGTTTGGATTGATTTCGTGCGAAGGATTTAAGAGGTTTCATGTTGCTTTGTTCAAGTTGAATTCTATTTCAGTAGTGGCTTCAGTTTCATCAGCCAATGGAGCTTAGTATCATGTTTCCGACTCGTCCACATCGCGGCCATTGTATTCTAAACCGACTTGCGGGGGGAATTAGTACGACTTTCCGGTCCGGGCAACTCAGCGTTTCAATTTCAGTCGACGCTTGCTCAGCAGAATCACCGACTGCTCTTCCGCTTGCTTTGGCGTTCGGAACGGTTGAAGCGTTAGTCTTCTGTTTGAATCCGTTAGAGACGATTCGATTGCATCACTGCAAAACTTCAAAAATGCATTAGAGTAGTGATTGCAAATGATCCTCAGGAAAGGCAACGACAAGTGATTCTCCATTCCAGACAACTGACACTGACCGTCGTCGCTGTGATATTGCCTCTTGTTGCGTGCGGCTTTGATGCTACCGTTCGCGGTTCTGATGTTACGGAAGCCAATTCGGAAACGCGGCCGAATGTGCTGTTGTTGATCGTAGATGATCTCAATACTTGGTTGCTTGACGATCCGACTCGATATTCGGGCAAAGTCGTCGCACCGAACATCCAGCGTCTTGCGAGCCAAGGAGTGTTGTTTAACAACGCTTATACGGCCAGTCCTGTATGTTCGCCATCGCGGACCGCGTTTCTCTCTGGTGTCGCGCCTTGGAAGTCAGGTGTCTCACGCAATGGAGTTAAAGTCGCCGATAGCAAAGTGCTTCGAGGCCTGCCTTCACTCTTCAAGACCTTTCAAGATCAAGGGTATTGGATTGCAAAATTCGGCAAGGTATCGCATGGATACGATACGGGTGTTTCCTACGACGCATCGATGAATCACAGGCGAACGCCGCCACCACCAGGCGCACCCTTGAATGGAATCGCACGCAGCGCAAGCGGAAAACTAACAGAGCGTGATTGGGGTGCGACTCATTTGGATGAGGATGAAATGAGCGACAAACGACTTGCCGATGCCGCGATCGAATCTTTGCGTCGCGCACATGAGAAGCCATTCTTTATTTCTTGCGGGCTCTTCCATCCGCATTATCCCTGGTACGTGCCGCAAAAATACTTGGACATGTATCCGCTGGACCAAATCGAGACGCCTCCGATGCAAGATGACGATCTGGACGACGTGCCTGAGTACGCCCAGGGCCTAGTCAACATGGGCTGGGATCAAAAGATCAAGAGTAATGGTTTGGTCAAGGAGGCAATTCGGGGCTATCTCGCCAGTGTTTCGTTTGCCGACTTCCACATTGGCCGTGTGCTAGAGGCTCTTGAGCAAAGTTCGCATCGTGACAACACAATCGTCGTGCTCATTAGCGATCACGGTTTTCACCTTGGCGAAAAACAGCAGTGGACCAAAGCAACACTCTGGGAGGAAGCTACCGATAGTGTGATGATGTGGCGTGTGCCAGGTGTGACTAAAGCTGCTCAGATCTGCACGCGGCCAGTTTCATTGCTTGATATCTACCCGACGCTTGTCGACCTTATTGGAGTCGACCCGCCAGAGCATCTTGACGGGCATTCGCTGCTTCCGCAACTGAAGGATGTTCAATCGCCACGCGCGCAGCCAGCTATCACCGTATACGATGGACATATGTCGGTTCGCACGGAAGGCGCGCGTTTCATACGGTATTGGGATGGAACGACGGAACTCTATGACCGCTCCAGTGACATTCATGAATGGGAGAATCAAACTGACAATCCGGAATACGCCAAGTTGAAAGCCGTCATGAATGGCTATCTTCCGTCTGTTGAGCAGGTTGTGCAACCGCTTCCGAGTCGTCAGGCTGGCGCCGTCAATCATGCTCCGCGACAGCCCAAGTCAGAAAAGTCACGTCGGAAAAACAAGAAAGAGTCGTCGGGCTCTTAATTCTCCGTTTGCTTGTCCACTTTGGCCAGAAACTGGTCGATCAAGCCCTCTGGTGCATTGACGATGTGTTTCGGACTAGGGAACTGTCCGCTCTTAACGTCTTCGATATAGTCGCGAAAGCCGCCGATTCGTTCGGACTGAATCTCCTGCTCCAGTTTGTAGAGGTTTCGGTATTGTTTAGTATGCCTGGGAAAGGGCGGCGCGTGATTGCCTAGGATGTCTTCCGCGAACATGAACTGGATATCGCCGCCGCTGCCCGCACCGATGGAGGAGGTCACCAAACGCGTGCGTCTGGAGATGGCTTCAAGCACTTGAGCTGGCGCCACTTCAACTTCCACGGCCCAGGCCCCAGCTTCTTCGAAGGATTGAATCTGCTCGAAAATCCACATCGCCTCGTCTAGTGTTTTGCCGACCGCCCGGAGACCTCCAGTCCAAGTGCTCAGGCGAGGCACAAGGCCAGCGTGAGCTTGAACCGGAATACCCACATCGGCACATGCGCTAATAAACTTGGGGTTCCATTGACACATAATTCCATCAGCACCCGATTCCATCGCGATGTAACCTGCCCGGACGGCCTCATCAACGGT
The DNA here is from genome assembly GCA_039030255.1 of Planctomycetota bacterium. Classification (GTDB taxonomy): domain Bacteria; phylum Planctomycetota; class Planctomycetia; order Pirellulales; family Pirellulaceae; genus Aureliella. The sequence continues at coordinate 10,009 of JBCCEO010000087.1, forward strand.
CGCGACCTTGGTCAGTCCAATGCAAAATGTCATGAAAGTATGCGGCGCGGCTTCGCGAAGTGCGACTGCGTCCGTTGGGTTTCCGGGATCGAACTTGACTTTGAGTGTATCGATGCCTGCTTCTTCTGCTGCGGCAGCTTCACTTGTTGTGAAAGGCATGGTTTCGGTCAGGATCGATTTTCCTTTCAAGTCCTGAAGATGCTTTACGGTGTAATTGCGAGTCGCATACTGCCCGCCCAGAGTCATCGTGCGTTTTAATCCTCGTTCGGCCGCGTCTCGAGGAGCCAGAGTGCCGAAGGGGTGTTGGGCAGGTTTCATATGCGTAAGCTTCCGCTGCAGTACTTGGTTTGAACTTTGGGGCTAGTTAAAATTTGAGTTGATATTGTCAGTGAAAGTGGGATAGGCTTCTAGCCTGTCATTGAAGAATTTAAAGTTGTTTTGCGCTCATTGACAGGCTGGAAGCCTATCCCACATTAACTAGGAGATAGAAGTTGAGTCGATTTATTTGGCAACGAAGATTTCTCACAAGGTGCCTTGGGCTAAGTTTCTTCTTAGCAACTCTCGTCACGAGTTCAGCAAATGCTCAAAGCGTCGCGTCCGAAGAGAGCACGACCTTTCTCGTTGTGCGACATGCCGAGCGAGATGGTGACTTGGACAAGCTCACAAAAACTGGGCTGCAGCGTGCGAAGATTTTGGCTTCGCTCGGAAGCGGGCTGAAAGTTCAAGCGATATATTCAACGGACACCAAGCGTACGAAAGGTACGGCGGAGATGTTGGCGAAGTCGATCGATTCGGATATCGAACTCTATCGCAGGCCAACTTCAGAATGGCTCACTTCGCTAAAGAAAAAGCATGCGGGGCAAGTTGTGTTGATTGTCGGGCATTCCAATACCACAGGCGTCATCGCTGGGATGCTTGCGAATGAGAAGCCATTCAAGATCGAGCACGACGAATACGATGCATTGTTTGTCGTCCAAATTTCCGGAGCAAGCTCGCAATGCTTACGTCTGCAATACGGAAACTCTTCGAAAGGAGCGTCTTCAGCCGATCCTGACAAGATGGGTGAGATTGATTGAACGCCCGGGTGCTAGGATCCTGACGCCGAATTAAAGCCAGCTATTAACCACGAAAATTACGAAAACAACGAAAGGGATGCTTGGTGGATCTGCTCGGGTGTTTCCATGTGAAGAATTAGCCCTCTCTTTGCCTTTCGTCCTTTTCGCGAATTTCGTGGTTCATTCTCTTCCTTCAGTAACCGTTGCCGTCGCGCAAAAGCGGTTGCGAGGTGTCGGTCAATCCGTCGTTTTCCGCAAAAGGACGGTGACCAATCCAAAAAAGTGGACTACCATTGGGCCGAACGATATGGTGCCCATTCTCCGAAACACGAAAATTCCCTTCACTGCCCTTGGCCAAGACTTGCATTTGAGAGTGAAATACTGCTGAGGAAGAGGATAAACTGAAATGCTTCTCGGAGCAGACGCGACTTGGATTGCATGGTCATCTCGGTGGACTCAATGTTCGGCAACGAACGAGCCAACATTGTATCAGCCAGATTGCATTAAAGATTGTGAGCAGCATTCAGCAAGTCACTGAGACGAAATAATCCTTCGACGAGAGCAACAGCAGCGTACTGCTAGCGCCAACCGTCGTTAGGGGGAGACTACCTGCCGCCTCCCAGCAGCTAAGTTTTCAAGAGGAAACGCATGACTCGACCATCCTGAAAAGTGATGACCAGGGTATCGACGCTTAACGAAAAGAGCTTCAAAACTGCGCTTGAGGGCAGGGTCGCGGTGTCACACAGTTCCATTCGCTTGTGCCGATTGTGGCAATAGATTTCAAGCTGATTACCTGTCACTGCAGCAATTCGGCCACCATGCAAAAAGCAAGCGTGCGCATATGCCTTGTCCAAGGAGATGGTTTCTACACGTAGATTTTCCAGGTGCAGGAGTTCTAGTGATGCGGAAGTAGCGGCCAGAATCCGGTCCGTGGTGTGTCGCAGTGAAGTCGCCAAGTTATTGATATGGCCATCGGTCTTTAGCACGATTTCGAATTGATCGTTGTCGAGAGACAACAACAAATCTCCACTCGCCAAAAATATTTGTTGGCCACAGGAAATCAGATGTGTCACCGAGTCTGCGTGGCAAACGTGCCCCGACTCCCTGAAGATTCGTTCGGTCAACTGAGAACCTAGATCCAATGAATATTCATGCCCCGAAGAAGCATATCGCAGTTGGTCTCGGTCAAGTTGCCAGCTCGCTCCTGCCGCCTCACAAGCGAGCCGGTATTGTCCACCTATTGCGGGATCTAGGTGGCAAATCACATCTGACAAAGGATGCCCAAGCGGATATGCCGGATACTCAATGTATTTAGTCGGGATGGCAGGATAATACAGTCCGATGCGCCAGCTCCCGTGATCCTCAACTGCATGAATGCGCAGTTCGCTACAGCCACTATGCAGAGAGCAATCGACTCGCGTGTAGCCAAACTCCGTCTTATTTGCCTGAGGACCCACGATATGTCCAAACACAATTTCCTTGTCGCTCTTGGTTACCAACAGCAACTCACCACCTATGCAAACAGCGTCCAACCATTTGGTGCTTGTCTGCAGCCTTTGCTCACTCCGATGAAAAATGATTCTTTCAGAGTTCGACGGCTTAGCTTCTTGCAGCACGGGAGCTTGTAGCGGTCGATTCAGTAGATAACGGCGAATATCATCAGAGACCAAGGAATCTAGGCCAGAAATCGTCCGCAATTGGCTAAGTCGACTTCGAATTTCATCGGAATCACTATTTGTGCTGCAGGACAAACGGCACAGATCTTCGGCCTCGTATTGGATCTTCCGATCAGGATAGTGGTTTGCGAGATAAGCCGTGATCTTGGCGACTTGACCGCGATTCGAATACTCGTCGACTTCAGCGAGTTCGCTTAGTTTTTCGATTGCTTTCTGGTGTTGACCATCTTCTGCATACCATGCAAAAGACTGTTTCATCGCCTCGATAGCCGCGTTGCCGTCAGGCCATTGCTCCCACAGAATTGCATCGGCCTCCTCGCGGCGCTGCAAGCGTGTATCGAGGATCGAAGCTGCCTTTAAGGGATGATTTTTCTCCAGCGCTTGTGCGACGGCACGTTCGAATGCTTCGGTCGCCAGTTCGTTACTTTGAGCGTCCAACCATACTTCACCTACCGATTCGTAGTCCTTTATATCTTCAAAGACTTGCGCCGCGGCGGAGTACTGCCCAGCGAGTTTCAGGCAACGCGCTTGTTCGCGCGGGCGTTTCAGTTTCTCATGAATGACAGCCGCTTCGCTGTAGTGCTTCCCACTCTCGAGTGCGTTAGCCGCTGAGGAAAGGTCGCAAAGCAAGTGAGCAAACACATAGGCTGCACGCCGATGACGACCGGCAGTAATTTCTCGCCTCGCTTGCTCCCTATATGCCGCCAGCAAACGCAAACGCGCGTCATCGTTGATGTCCCAGTAATCGGCCGGCCCATTGTTGGTCAGACCAGAGAGTGAAAAATCTGTCCCGTGGGATGTGAGTGAACCGCCGGCCGTCGTTGAGCCTTGTTGGGCCGACATCTCCTCGCCCATTGGAATCGCAAATGTCAAAGCACGGTCTGGATTCTTGTCGAGCATCCGCAAGAGCTTTTCGATTTGCGAATCCCGTTCCTTTTGGAGAGACTCGCGGAGAAAATTCGTTATTGGCCCTAGAATCCCTGGTTTCTTGTCACGCGACGAGTTTCCTCTGGCAACCTCATATCCCGGCGGCCGCTTATTTCCATGCAGCCATTTCTCAAGTTGCTTTGCAATTTTGCTGCGAAGCTTCGATACGTAGCTTGGCTTGCCTTCATCTTCCTGTGCGTCGCGAAGCGTTTGTAGAGAGCCGCCGATTTCCCGGCTCTCATCGCCAAAAACACTCTCGATCGTTGGAGGACTTTGCAGCGAGAAATGCAATAGCCGATCAGGTAGCGGTCGGAATTCTGGTGGTTGCTGCCAATGACCTCCCATCGTGCTCGAGTGCGGTGGCTGCAATAGATCGTTAAGATGGATTTGGTCATCGATTTCCAAGCCGACGAATCCAATGCTTGGCAACCAAACAAAGTCGACGCACGACGATAGACTTGGCATGTGTTTCTGCAGCTCTAACGCGCTAAGCATGGGATCGAGAATGGCGTTCTGGGGCAACCACAAGTTCTGCTCCAAGGCTTTTTGAGTCCTGTCCCTATCATCCGATATTGAAGGAGCTTCGAGCAAGATTGGTGCAAGTGCAACAGCTCCGATCGGGGACTGCTCCATTGAGCACTGCAGGCAAACGATTCCTGAGGGCGTTGGATCTTCCTTCGAAACAGGCAGCACATAGGCACGTTGAAGGGGATTTTTCGCCAGTGAGTGCAGCAGCACACTTGTCCACTCCCGGCGATTCTTACTTGCTAAATACCAAGCACAAGGCGAGGCGTTCGCCAGGTCTTCGGACTGAGCGACGTCACCACAGTTTTTCAACTCAATCTTTATCGAGTACATGGATGTGCACCGACTATTGGAATTGCTTGGTGTCATGATAATGTCTGATTGGCTTCGGCAACTTCAGACAGAAACCTAGCGAGCCACTGCAATGCTTCGTCCCTGCCAGCCATGCTGTTGGATCCCACAAAGTAGTCTTCGCCAAAACAAATGTTATCGGCGCTGAGCCAACCTGACACGTGCTCGTCATATAGGACAAGCGATAATTCACTTTTGTCCGAATCGCGATGCAAGTGAATCATGCCTCGGCGGTCCAGCCAAGCCGATCCAGCAACAAAGGTAGCTCGTTTGATACGCCAAGCCCGTTCACGTGAGCCGTTTGCATCTAACTTGGAAAACTCGACGTCACAGGACTTGGCGGGAACCTCGCAACGTTTGAGGCATACATTCCCGTTATCCGACTTGGCAAACTTCAGATAAACATTTTCCTGCTTTTTCAAAAACAAATGTTCTTCAGTAATGGCAATCCCTAGAATCTTGCTGCGCACCGATCGTCTTGTACCAAGTCCGCCGATCCCACGCGCACTGGCAGCTGCCTCCCAACCTGAGCCCGAAATTATTTCTGAACCGCGCCCTTTCAAACCTAGGGAAACACACGCGTGATCCCTGTGGAACATGGGGCGTTCCCGAAACGTTGGATCCGGGACACGCACGACTACATTTCCATCTTTTCCGGGAGAGGAAATCAGTTCAGCTGGCTCTGTAAATTCTATCCCTAAATCATCGAGTTGAGTTTCTTCTCGCTTGTCGCCCGCAAAAGTCACTCGCCAATCAAGACTCTTCGAAAAGGCTACTGGCTGCCCTTGATCATTGCGAGTCGCAACACCGATAATCCCAGGGCATCGACCAAGGTCGTGCCAGCTTGCGCGTCCAGCTACGTATCCGGCGGCAAGCAGCCGATTGCTGCCGTCGCCACTGGTGAAAAAGTTTCCATTGCGATGACGAGTACGCAGATTGTGACGGCCGTTGGATTCCAGAGTTGCGATGGCTTTACCATTGAAGGGATTGATAAACGTGATCTCCACATCTCCAATGCGAAGCAGTAGATGCAATTGATTTTGATCAAATGCGTAGGTCCAGTTGCCGGCTTCCAAGGAATGACTCTGGCTCCCGCCATGACGTTTGAAATGGATCAACACATGGGCAGTTTCGTCAGGCGTCACATACAATAAACGCAGTTGATCATCTTGAGCCCAGCCGGCCAACACCTTGCTACCGCGAGGAATCCGGCCAACCTCAACAGCCCCGAGCCAAGCGTCATCGAATAAGAGTACTCGGCAACTGCGTCTTTCTACTGTCCACAGCACCGAATCTGCCGGTGCAAACCACTGAAAATCGAAATCGACGGACAGACGTAGTGGTTTCGGGTAGTCTTTGGTTTCGTACAAAGGAAGGTCTTGTGCTGGCGAGGAGCTTAGGGTTTTGCGGTCGACAAAGACTAGCTTTTGTTGGTGCAAGCGGTCATCATCACCCATCCTGCTTCGACGCACTAAAGTCAATTGCCCCTCGCGATCGATTCTTGCTAGCAAATAGGGCATCGGAAGGTTCTCGAGGGCAGTTCGAAAACCTGGATCACTATCCGTTCGATCTGCCAGAATAATGAGCGGTTCCGCAGAATTTTCGC
>JBCCEO010000088.1:0-16119 GCA_039030255.1 Planctomycetota bacterium
CAGCCGCTTTATCGTACTCCTGCGATTTTAGCGCCTGGCTGGCAGCTTCGGTCGCCTGCGAGGATTCCAAGGCCTTGGCAAGCTGCTCAAGCTGTGCGTCTACTTGCTCCAGGTCAAGCTGTTCCATCGCTTCAGCGATCGACTGCTGCATTTCCGAGAGCTTGGCCAAAGCTTCGCGCTGGTCCACTTCAGGTTCTTGCAAGTCTTCCAAGGTTTCTTCAATCTCCTGAACCAATTCCTTGAGCTCTTGATCTTCGAATTCTTCTGCAAGCTCTTCTAGCTCAGGCAGCATCGTTTCCTCAAGCAATTTGGCTTGATCCAGAACCACCGGCATTGCCTCTGGGGCTCCTGCTATTGCTTCTTGCGACGGAATGGGAGCGAAAAAGATTCCGAACATCAACGCCAATGCACAAATGGCAGGAATCGTGAGTTTGGGCAGCGAGAAAGGAACAACCTCAACCGGATTTACGTTGGAAAGATGCTGCATTGCATCTTCGACTTGCATTCGCTGCAAATCGTCAGCACCGGCTCGATCCGCAAAGTCCATTGCAGTCAGAGCCCGATCTTTCAAGTCGTAGGTAGAGTCGACGAGGCTAGCCGTACGTTTCCAACTGGTGGGCCAAACGAATCCGACTGCCAGTCCAAGGACTGCCGAGCCGACCATTGCGATCCATGCCCATGGTCCTGCCGGAATGATGTCGGCTCGTTGTAGGATCAGCAGAATGCACCCCAGCGAAGCTCCAGCTAGCAGGGCTGTGGCAGCCCAGCTAAGGGCTCGGATAAGCCGCTGCCGTGAGCGAATCGACGAAAGTTGGACCTGAACTACGTTGCGCATATCAACATTCCCTATCGAATGAAAACAGTCATAACTGGGGGTCGTTGCTTGATTCTAGCAGTATTTCCAACTACGCCAAACTGATTTTCGGCAGGTAGAATCTCGTTGTCCCATATTTTTGCGGATTCCAGTATTTCCTTTCGATTCCTTTAAGAATCCCAGCCGTTTCGCTAATCGCTTGCCGGATATTCCCTCTGAACCGTTGGGTTTGTTTCCTAAATCCCTGTTTGGAGAGTAGTGGAGATTTTGGCTTAAAGCCATTTCATTGTTCTGGTTGCTCAAGCATGGCCAGTGCTCAAGGCAGTGCCGGTGACGATGTGATACCGATAGTGGCAGACGGAGGCTTTGTACTGGTTCATTCGCCGAATGTTTACGTTGATCTGTTAAAGCTGCAAGCTGGTTCATGATTTTTATAGAACTGCCTGCGGTTGGAGAAATTGCCTCTGTAGGCTCTTCTCTGTTCAACCGAACACGCCCTTGCTGGTGGCCGAGTCTAACGGTGTGACGGAAAAGCCGACGTCAAACTAAGAACGCGCTGGGAGCGGTGCTCTCGCAGGGAACCATAGCGAGAAATCTATGCGTCGTAGAGCGACGTCGAAAAGGAAGATTACAACGGCAAGGCTTAGGAGATATGGCCAAAGGGGGTACACGTTTTCGGCTCGTTTTTCTCCGAGTTCAAAGACTTGCTCGGGAGTTGGGTCATATTTTCCGCCGGAAATCTGGGCTACACGACGCATCATATCTTCCTCGGGTGGTCCCAAACGCAGTTCGTCAGGGTAACCCACGACAAGACCACGCGTTTGTCTGAAGGTAAGAACTTCGTTACGCGTTTGGGAAAGCTCCATGTGGTAAGCCCCGCGATCCGCGACAGCGATCTCCGCTTCGTAGCGCCCAGGAGCAGTTTGCCGAAGCGCAACATCTTCCTTGTCCAAGCCAGGGCTAATCAGTGTCATCTTCGTGTCTGCCTCATTGATGTACTGGCCAGCTGGGTTGACGGAATCGACTTTCACCACTGCTTTTTCGCCTTGTCGCTGAATCTCCACAAAAACACCTTTGGACTCGCTCTTGCGCATCGCATGTCGAATGACTTGAGCCCAAAATTTGCCGAAGTCCGGCCAGTTCAACCATTCTGCGGCCCACTGACTTTTGGCATCGGAGGTAAATGCAACGGTCATTCCTAAGCCGTATCGCCACCAAACCAGGACAGGGTCCCCTGCCTCGCTGGCCAAGATGAACTCGCTCGTCGGCTTGACGCGGGTCATCACGTAACCGAGCAAAAATGGTGCGGTGTCCATGTCCAGTCCTGATAGAACTTGCGTGGGACGTGTGTTTATCGGTAGGAAAGGCAGTTCGTTGATCGCAGACTTGGAGGCCTCGACCGTTTCCTTTGCAAAGATCTGCGGCACACTACTTGGGTCTTCGCACATGTAATAGCGTCCTCCGCCGATCTGTGCCAATTCTTCAAGCAAAGCAGCGTCGGCGCCGTTTCCAACAGCGACGGAGCTGAGTGTGATCCGCGCAGCCACCATGTCGTTGGCGAGTCCTTGGAAGTCACCGGGCGAACTATGTCCGTCGGTCAGCAATATTACGTGTTTGAGTTTGGCGGTCGCGCTGGCGAGTGCATCGTAGGCATCGGCAAGTCCAGGGTAGATCGCCGTACCTCCCCCCGCTTCAATCGTGCTGATGCGATCTATGATGTAGCCCTTGTCCGAGGCCGAATGGAGCTCACTGACCCAATAAGCATCACCGTCAAAGGCAATGACACCGAGTTGATCCCGAGGTCCAAGCAACTCTGCGGCTCCCTTGGCGGCATCCTTGGCCAATTCCATTTTCTGGCCTCCCATCGACCCCGATTTATCGATGACCAAGACCATTGCCAAGCTAGGCTTTTCCTTTTCCTTATCAAAATTGCTGCGGACAGGCAGGATTTCTTCGATTGTCGTCTTGTAGTAGCCGCCGAGTCCAAAAGATTGGTCACCTCCGATCATTACCAAGCCACCGCCCAAGTCTTCGACGTAGGTGCGAATGACTTCCATCTGTTGCAGAGTCATTGAAGTTGCCGGAACATTGGAAAGCACCAGGCAGTCGAACTTCTGAAGTTCCGTCAATGTGCGCGGCACCCCTTCGACGGGGCGAACCTGAACGGACAAGTCTTGTTCTTCCAGCGCCCAGCGGAAATGATTGGTTTCTTCGACGTCTGAATCGACCACTAAAACGCTCGGTTTTCCTGAAGCAAAAACCACGGCGGAAGCATTGTTGTTGTCTAGCAGCGTATCCTGGAAACCGCGGATGCGGACCACATAGTCTGTCTGGCTTTCCGATTCAATTGTTTGCCGAAAGCGGAATCGCGTTTCACCCGCCTTGATCTGAATCGGTTCTTTCTGCTCCGTGACCTTGATGTCGCCTTTGTAGACGTCGATGAAGCCCTTGTCTTCGTGGTTGGAGGCAATCGTAACTTCAACATAAAACGGCTCGCCTTGGCGGACTTCTGCAGGCGCCTTGGCTTCGGCAACTTGGACCTCGGGATCTGAACGCACCGGCAGCGGTTTCATGCTAACGGGTACATGCGCCGACGACGCGGCTTGGAGGATATCTCCATTCGTCTGACGTCCGTCTGTCAGCAGGACAATTTCAGGAATATAGCCAGGCGGTATGGCTGCGGCCGCCGTTTCCACCGCAGCAGCCAAGTTCGTTTGCTTTAGTTCCTCCTCCTCGAAGGCTTCCAGCTCGCTAATATCCGTGCGAATCGCAGATGGATTTTCTGCGATATTCATAATTGCGAGCTCATTTTCTCCTGCCGCCGCTCGCAACTGCTCTAAGTAATTGTCGATCTTTTCGTTGGCCGCCTCATCGATGCTTAGAGAGCGATCAATGCCGACTACTACATATTGCTTCTCCGAGGGACTAAGCAGCGTTAAACCCGCAAGTGCACCGATCAGTAGTAGTACCACGACGACTCGTAACACTAAGGAAAATCGTCGCTGCAAGCTGGGGAAATCGCTCAAGCTGCGGAAAAAGTACCACAGTACAGGCAGCAAGACGAGAAGGAGCCAGAGCATCCAAGGCCGCGTCCATTCCCAGGACCATTCCGATAGAATCTCGCTCAACCTACGATCCTCCGTTGGTAAAGCCACCACTCGATGGCGATTAGGCACAAAGCGAGCATCGTCAAGTAAAACCAAATAGAACGACCTCCAAGCACCATCCCGTCGAGCTCTTTTGCTTGAGGCAGCTCTACTTTGGGCCGCAAGTCGCTCTCAACGCTTGAAACTAGGTTGCAGGCAATTGGGATCGCGTCGGAGGTTAGTTCGGAGTCCTCGCGGGGCGAATTGCCTGAGTCAGCAACTTCTGCATTTTCCGAATCCTCCTTTTGGATTTCTGCGGCAACCGGACGCAATTGCCAAACACCTGCTTCTAGCAGAGGTCCAATCGTGGCCATGGAATCACCCACCGCCACTGGCGATGTGCTTCCATCGGGTGCGAGCAGTTCATATTCTTTCTGGTCTTCCGGCAAGGAGGATTCAATGATCGTCAAGTCTTCGTTAGGAGTTTCGGCAGTTACGTCGGCGGAATTGGTGGAGCCGGCAGCAGCGATGGCGTCGATGCGAATTGCAATCATCTCACCTGCTGAGGCCGCGGGTCGCAGTTGCCCCGATTCTCCTTGGAACCATTCGACCGTATTCTTGATCAGGACAGGAAAGGCGATTCGCAAAGGTAAATCGCCTTTTTCGAGGCTGCAAGTGAGTACGACAACGTCACCGCTGCTGCGGCGGATCTGAGCTAATAGCGGTGCATCGTATGGATCTTGTATAAGCATCTTGACGTTGTTTTGAACGGACTCGGCGAATTCGAGCCTTTTCGCGCCCGGAAACAGCACATTGTCAAGACGCATGTGCTGTGCTAGCGGTGAATCGGTATCGACTTTCGCGACAATGGGTTGGTCAATCTCGTCGCCGACCTCAAAATACTGGCTCTTTTGCTGAGGGTCGACCACTAGCACAGGTCCGGCTGGTAGCTCGTCGGGCAACTTTTTGTCAAACACATGAATGGCGGCTTGCTTGCCGCCCGGCTGGTAATCGGCCTGGATCGTCAGGTCGACCAAGGGGATCGAGTTGAGCACACTGGCCAGGAACAAGTTGCCTTCGCTGTAGAGCGTGATCGGTATCTTGTTTCGCGTTGGAAGTATTGCTTGTGCTGCATTGTCCACCGTGAGTGCGTCATTCGCATCCAACTTGGCGTTCATCGTACCGCCTGCGGCTGACGTGTGATTGACGATTCGAGTCAACGTTTCATTGGGTTCAAGCCTAAGTGGTAACACGTCGATCAGGCTTCCATCCAAATCGAGCTCAAGGCGACACTCTGAGGGCTCGTCGGAGTAGTTGGTGACATCGACCAGGACTTGATAGCCAATGGCATCGATCAAACTCCGACGCACTTGATAGCGAGTGATACCAATGTTGTCGGTAGATTCTCCCACGCCAAGGACTTGCAAATCCTCGCGCTCCTCCCAGCCCTCGATTCCCGGCGAGCAGCCATCTGTCAGAACAATTGTTTCGCCCTCGCCTTCCAGGCCGCTTAGAAGCCTTGAGGCAAGTTCCATGGATTCTTCGATTGCGGCTGGAGCGTCCGTGGCATCTGTGGCTTCCAAAGCGTCAGTAAGCCAACGCTGGTGATTGGTCATGCCCCAAATAACTTCGGGTCTTCCACCTGCGGCCACGATGGCCATCTGGTCACCATCGCGAAGAGAGCGAACGATGGCTGTGGCGGCCTGTTTCGCTGCCTCCAAGCGCGTTTGGCCGTCCGAATTCGTGGCTTGCATGCTGGCGGAATTGTCCAACACAAGCACCAAACGCCGTTGTTTTTCTTTCTGCCAGCTCCACAGCGGATCGACTAGAGCGGAGACAACTGCGGCAAGGATAATGAGCTGAAGTGCCAGCGATAGCCAGTGCCTGAGGCGTTGCCACCAGGAACGCGGCTTCTTTTCGTCGAATAGTTTGTTCCAGAACAGCAAGGTGGACGCGGGCATGCGCCGCAATCGCACTTTGAGGATATATAGTGCGATGATCGGCAACGCGATGGCTGCCCACCAAAAGTTAATCGGATTGGCAAAATCTAGGATGTTCAAACTATTTTCACTATTGTAATTGGTTCTCGCATTTCCAATCTCACCTCACACTTGCGAGAGAGGCGAACGTAGACCAACGCTACGCGTCGGTGCCCCGGGCCGGGGAGCGTTATTCCAAGGGCAAAGGAACTCTCTCCGGGCCTGCGCTCAGGTGAAGCGGGAAGTGCTCGAGTCTCTCTCGAGAACCCGCTGGGCAGGAGGGACTGAGTCTTTCCGGCCCGCACCAGAGGGCGATCCAACCTGGTGTAAATCTGGTGTAATAAAACCCCTTACCCTAATGCACTGGCTCGCATCATGCGTAAAATCAACTCGTCAAAAGGGCAGTCCGTTGTCGTGCGCGTGCAGCCCATAGAGTATTTCCTGCAGTAAGTGTCAATGTTTTCTAGAAACTCGGCGAACAATTGCTTGTACTGTTTTAATTTGCGTTCCGTAATCGTTATCTTGCGCCGGCTTCCAGTTTCAACCTCTTCCAGTTCTATGTCGCCGAGCCAACTAGGATTGGCTTCTTCGAGTGTGTGTAACTGCACGACATGCGGCTCATACTTGCGATGCCGCAGCATGTCGATACCCGCCTTAAAGCCTTCCTGGTCGAATAAGTCGCTGATAACAAGGACCAATCCGGTTCTCTGGGCTCGATGCACCAAAGTTTTGGCGACTTGGAAAACGTTTGTCTGAGTTCCCTGAGGCTCCAAGTTGTCCAGGAAACGCAGCACTGTCAGGATGCGATCTTTTCCCCGAGTCAGAGGCATGACCGATTGGACGTGATCGGCGTAAGAATAGATGCTAACGCGGTCCATATCCGCCAGCGCGATATAGGCTAGAGCAGCGGCGATCTTGCGGGCATAGTCAAATTTGTTGGGATCTCCACAATTCATGCTGTGCGAAATATCCAGCAAAATGTAGACGTGAAGATCCTCTTCCTCTTGGAAACGCTTTAGAAGCAAATCGTTGTAACGCGCAAAAATATTCCAGTCGACGTAACGCAAGTCGTCGCCAGCTGAATACTCGCGGTGGTCAGCGAATTCGATGCCTCCGCCGAGTTGCTTCGTACGTCTTTGGGCCAGCAATTGTCCTCGAAATACACGTCTGGAGACGAGAGAAAGATACTCCAGTCTTTTCATGAACTCAGAATCGAACAGTGACATAACTTCTCAGGCAGATGGCGTCGAGTGTACTCGGTGTAGTTGGGTGTGCGACCCGGTTGGAAATAAATCGGTTCGAGTCAGTTTAAGTTTCGAGTCAGTTTAGAACTCAGTGGGACTACACGGCTGCCAACTGCTTGGAGCCAACATGTTTCAAAATGTCTTCGACGACGGCGTCGGTCTTAATGTCTTCGGCTTGTCCTTCAAAGTTGAGAAGGATGCGGTGCCGAAGGCAATTGCAGGCAACGCTTTGGATGTCTTCGCGTGCCACGTGATAGCGATTGTCGAGGATCGCGCTGATTTTTGCGGCCAATATGACGGCTTGAGCCCCCCGTGGGCTACTGCCATATCGTACGAATTGCTTGGTCATCGTCGGTGCAAGTTCGTGATCAGGGTGTGTCCCCATCACAACTTGTATTGCGTATCGCCGTACTTCATCGCTAATCGGAATTTTGCGAGCCAAATCGGCCATCTCCAAGACCCGGCTCGGTTCAAACAGTTTTTCGGCTTCCGGCGTATGCGATTCCGTGGTGCGATCTAAGATGACTTCCATTTCATCCGTCGTTGGAAATGGGACAATTATTTTGAACAGAAAGCGGTCGAGCTGGGCTTCAGGCAACGGATAGGTGCCTTCCATCTCCAGCGGATTTTGCGTGGCTAGGACAAAGAACATCCGGTCGAGCACATGAGTCGTTCCGGCAACCGTAATGCTGCGTTCTTGCATCGCCTCCAGCAGAGCGGACTGAGTTTTAGGGGTGGCACGGTTGATTTCGTCTGCCAGAACCACATTGGAAAACAGCGGGCCTTGTTCAAAGCGAAAACTACGGTCGCCATCTTCCGACTGGACCATCACATTGGTGCCGATCAAGTCGGCAGGCATAAGGTCTGGCGTGAATTGGATTCGAGAGAAATTGGCGTGAAGAGCACTCGCTAAAGTGCGAACGAGCAAGGTTTTTCCTAGTCCAGGCACTCCTTCGAGAAGTACGTGGCCGCCTGCTACGAGCCCCATTAAGACTGAGTCGACGATTGGTCCCTGCCCGACGATAACCTTGCCCACTTCCGTGCGCAGTTTTTGAAAGTCGTCGCGAAAAGCATCAAGTTGCTCGCGAAGTTGAGCTTCCACTTCACTCATAAAGGCAATTCCTCGGGTGTAAAAAAAGGTTTGCGGACAACAGAATTCGAGAGTTTAGTCTGATCAAATCATTGGGCTGGTTCGCGACTTGGGGAGCCGACGATCGTGGACTGAGTTGCAAACTTAGTTTCGTAACCCGATGGGTAAAGTTGGGTTGCGCTTTTCTCCTGAAGGGCTAAGTTTGACCTAGCTTCCGTTTGGCAAGTACAACTTACTCTCGTTGGGGAGAGTCGCGAAGCGAGCAGAGAGGGGCCGTTCCTGCCCTCCCCGGCGACCGACCCGCGAAGCACGCGCGCCCGCTCCGACGCTCCTGTAAGCGGGAAGGTGAGTTTGAAAAAGACATAACTTCAAAACTTGAGTTGGATTGTTCAAACTCTTCTCGCCTCTTGAGGCTGACCGGTCTTAGAAAGGATTTTATACGCACTCCGATTCAGGTTTCTGACTAGTGCCAGATTTTCTATTCGTTCTATTGCCTCCGGATTCAAAAGTCAAATAGATTCCCGTCAAATAGATTCCCTTGTGCAGCTTTCGATATGTTCAGCTTTTCTAATTCCTTTTCTTTTCTAATGGCTTTCTCAAGGCGGGACAAGTACCGACGCAACCGCAATGTTTTGGGTAGCGAGTTCGTTAGTTCTCAGGTCTGAATTCCAACAGTTCAAGCTTTGGCAGTTCTGCGCCAAGTGGTGCCGACGTACATACCCCCCGCTGGTTCAACGCTGGTTAAGAACAGCCAGTTGAAACCCTAGGCAGAGGATGTCATAGTGATGGGCAAGTCAAAAATCTGATTGCCTCGGTCACAGACCAATCAACTTTCCCTGATTCGAGAAAGTTTCTTCCATGCGCTATCGGTCTACCATCCATCGTAAAAGTTGGATTCAACCTTTACACCTTTTAGTGTTCTGCCTTGCAGCTGGCTTGTTTCATATTGCTGCAACCGCGGGAGCACAAGCTCAAGAGTTCGATCACTTTCCTGCTCCTGAGGCGGAAGAGACCGTAGAGGAAGCCCGTGAGCGCGAGTTGGCAAAGCGGTTTTTGACGGTGCTGAAACGTAATCCGCGTCTAGGTACAGCACTCGACAAAATCTACGGATATCACGTGGGGCGTGGCTCCTTGGATACGTTTTCTAGTTCCTTGGAGAAGGAAGCGACGAGCAACGAAGACGGGGCAGTTTGGATGATCTTAGGCTTGGTGCAACTCCAGCGAGGTCAAGATGCAGTTGCTAGTGATTCTTTTTCCAAAGCAGAAAAACTTCTGCCCGATCAGACGCTTGCAAGTGCTTATCTCGGTCGTGCGTTGGTGCTGACGGGTGAAATCGAGTCGGCTGCTGAAGCGTACCGACGAGCAATCACGAAGAAACCTGCGCGGGCCGACATGCTTCAAATTTTCAAGGAGTTGGGGCGAATTTATCAGCGGACGGGTCGGAACCAGGAGGCAATCGAGGTTTGGAAGGAACTCGAGGAGATTTTTCCTGGCGATACAAATGTCGAAGAGCAGATCGCCGCCGTACTTGCTGAGGAAGGCGCCGACGAAGCAGCTCTAGAACGCTACGTCAAGTTGTCCGAAAATATCAAAGACCGCTTTCGGCAAGTTGAAATGTCAATTCGCGCAGCTCAGCTCAAAGCAAAGCTCGGGAAGAACGACGAAGCTATTGCGGATTTCGAGAAGCAACTGGCAGTTGTGAATCCAAGCAGTTGGTTGCACCGTGACGTGCGAAGTCGAATTGAAGAAGTCTTTTGGGCCTCGAGTGATTTTGATGGCCTCGTGAAGTACTACGAAAAGTGGACGCAAGAGCATCCCGAAGATGTGGACGCGATGATGCGAACCGCACGAATCCTGTCCATTCAAAAACGGGGGCCTGAAGCTCGTAAGTGGTTCCGCAACGCAATCGAGGCTGCTCCCAGCAACGTGGACGCACGCCAAGCATTGGTCGAAGCGCTGGCAGCGGATTTTGATTACAAAGAGGCAGCCAAGGAAATGAAAGCCCTGGTCGAGCTTGAGCCTGCGAATCCAGACTACTTGGTGCGCTGGGGCGAGCTGGTGCTGAACGATGACAAGTTGGATCCGGCCGAGGGCCGCCAGCAAGCCGCCGAAATCTGGAAGAAAATGTTGGTGAAACGCGGTGATGATGCAGTAACTGTGTCTCGTTTGGCGGATTTGCTGCGGAGTGCCGAACTGCCAGAACAAGCGATCGAGCAGTACAAGGCGGCCATTGCATTGAAGGAAAACGAACCCCAATATCGGGAGTATTTGGGCGAGTATCTCCACCAGCTTGGGCGCAAAGAAGAAGCTCTTGAGACTTGGCAGGGGTTGGCCGCCGGGGATCGCAAGACACGCGAGAACCTGGTTCGGCTGAGCGAGGTACTGAGTACTTTTCGCTATGCCGAAATGGCCTTGGAATCCATGGCAAATGCTTGCGAAATGGATCCCGGGTTTGGTGAATTGGCGCGGTACGCCGAGTTGCTCCGAGAGGATGAACAGTATGAATTGGCTTTGGAGAAGTTGGAGCAAGCTGAGCCGATGGCAGAAGATCGTGAGCTGCGCGAGCTGTTGATCGTCGAGCGGATCAAGAACTATCAAGCAAACGGAAAACTCAAGGAACGTATAGAAGAACTGGAAAACGCCGTTGCTGGAGATGCGAAGTCCGATGCGGCGACCTGGCGCTTGCTGGCGTTGTTTCGTGAAGCGAATCGGCAATTCCAGCCAGCCTGCGAGGCAATTGAGCAAGCAACAAATTTGGCGCCTGGGGACGTCGTGACTTGGGAGACGTCAGCGAGTCTCTACGAGCGTTCGGGGCAATTCGGTGAGGCCGTAAAGGCTTATCGTAAACTAGCTGGGCTCGACCGAAGGTTCTTGAGCAACTACTTGACACAAATTGCGACTCTCGAAATGCGCGTTGGCAATACAGAAGAAGCGCTTAAGGCGGGTGAGGATCTGCTGGCTGCAGCCCCGGGCAATTCAGAACACTATCGGTTTTTTGCTGGTTTGTGTCTGCAGGTTGGCGAATCCAAACGAGGACTCGATGCATTGCGGCGCAACGTTCGTGCCAATCCGAGCGATCGGGATGCCTTGGATTACTTGGCACGTGTACTGGCCGAAGAGTTTAAAACGGACGAAGCAATTGAACTCTACTGGCGAAGTTTCGATGAGGCTGGCGATGTGGATTCCAAGCTTCCGGTCATTGAGGCACTGACAGAGCTATACCTTCGCACCAATCGTTTTGAAATGCTGCTGGAGCGGCTAGAACTAACCAGTCGTGAGGAGAACAAGCAGCGCGAGGGAGTGATGTGGGCGGCGGCTGCTCATCAGGCCGCTGGAGACTTGGGGCAAGCTCGGATCTTTTTGGAGCAACTAGTTCGAGGCGAAAGTCGCGATACGAATTTGCTGGAACAGTTGGTAACGCTTTCACAGGCTGAGTACGACTACGAGAAAGCTACGGACTACCAGCGCCGCCTCAACGCGGCTTCACCATCACCTGAAGGCGAATATCGGCTGGCAAAATTCCTGGTCGAACTTGGTGAGGTGGATGAAGCTCAAGCACTTTGGCTAAGGCTGGCAAAGCAACGTAATAAAGGTGGGAATGGTCTGCAGACGACGATTTCTAACCTGATGAGCAAGGGGCAATGGGATACCGCGCTGCCGCTACTTGAGAAGGCCCTCATCGCAGACTCAGAAAACTGGGAGCTTATGGCTGCGGCGATGGTCGGCTATGTGCAAGCGAAAAAGATCGAGAAGGCAGTGGGGATCGCTGAGCGAGTTGCGGAACTGCCAGTTCCTCTTGAAGAGCTCACGGAAACGGTCAAGCAGCAAATCGCGAAGAATGCGAAGAGTCGCAGTCTCCCGCCAGGCTACGATCCATACGCAATGGTGGGTAGCCCATACCGAACGTTCAGCAGCATCTATCAGATTAAAACTGCGTTGAGCATCTCTAATCCGAGCGATCCCTTCGGCATGGGTTTTGGGCGTTCGAGCTTTAGAACTTTTTCGCCGACTTGTTTCGGAGAGGTGAAGGCGATGGCGGACTGCATTTTCCTAATTGCAAAAGAAACCGCGGAACAGCAGGAGTTCATCGACTCGGAGGTTCAAGCTGCACTCAAGTCCCAGGATTCTGCGGTGATTTGGCGGGCCATGCGCTATGCGACATGGAACGATCCTAGCTTTGCATATCAAGGCGATGCAAGTGAGGATAGCGCCGCGAACAAGCTGCTCGAGCGATTATTGGAGCTTGAAGATATTGGCGGGAGCATGATGTACCTTTCCAAACTCTACAGCCAGCGAATGAATGCTAGGCGCGGGATGTCTGCTTCGAAGGTTGATGCGGAACAGTTGGCAGACATATATGACCGCGTGTTGCAAGTGCCAGAAATGCGCGCAAGTCAATCGCCATACGGAATGTTTGTCATCAGCGAGCTGCGTCAAGCTGGCAACTCGGAGCGGGCTGACAAAATGTTGGCGGATACGATAGGCGATATGAAAGAACCATTCGCATTGGTTCAGGCTGCTGGAATGATGAGCCGAAGCTTGATGATTCCGGGGCCCGCCGCAGTTGATAAGGAAGACGCCAAGGCAACATTAGATGCCGTGATCCCGCTTATGGTTCAGGCGATCGAAATCACCGACAGTAAGACGCAAAATGCCAGCTACGTAAGTCAATCGATGGTACAGATATTGCCCTTGATTGTGAGGTATGGAGAGCTGGAGGATGCGATCGAGATCACGGAGAAGAGTCTCGAATTGCAGGCTCGGCTAACTGCAGGGATGCGTCCTTCGCAGCGCAACCGTCCGACAGGCGCCGGTCGTGGCATGTACACCCGCAGCATGAGTGGAAACTACCAGCAAGTAGCCGTGGCATTTCCGCAGCCATCGGGATACTTCTCCGAAAGTACGATTTTTATGCTGCATTCCCTGGTGGAAGCAACCAAAGAGTCAGAGCAATTGGAGCAAGTAACTGCAGCCGTCAGCGAGTGGGCGAGTCGCCAGGAGGATGACCCATTTCTGGCATTTGCGAGGCTCATGGCGAAGGCCTCTGTGGAGTATTGGACGGAACGCCCTGAAGCTGCCATGACAACCATTGGGCAGGCCGATGAGCTGGATCTGGGCTCCCAGTACGTTAGTTTAATGCGAGCCCGAATGAGTTACGAAAATGGTGACATCGAAGAGGCTCTCGCGGTCATTGAGGAACTCAAGCCGACAAACCAGCAGATGCTGGTGGACAAAGAACTAACCCTGCTCAGTCTGCTGTTGCAACTAGGTGATCTGGACCGAGCGAAGAAATCGGCGCAAAAGCTCTTCGTACTGCGACTCGATTCTCAAACGGAGTTCAAGCTGGCTGATTTGATGTATCAGCTAGGCATGAAGGACATGGGGGATCGCATGATGGGGCGAATCCGGCGTAAGGCAGGCGGTAAGCAGGATACGCTCAATCAATTGATGCAGCGTTATGTCGCAGCAGGTGAGTTGGAGTCAGCGGCTGAAATTGCTCGGCAGCTCATTCGCCGGACAAGTCCCGCGACAGGAAGTCGTCGAACTTCTTCCAATTCGCAACACGAGCAAGCACTACGTGTGTTAGTGCAAGCCAAGCAGATCGATGATTTGATTGAGCGCTACGAGGGGCTCGTCGAGCGTTCGCCCAAGTCGACAACGCTGAACAATCAGCTGGCTGCAATGTACACCGCCGCTGGTCGGCGAAAGGAAGCCGGAGAGCTACGTGCCAAGTTTGAAAAGGTCGGCCCCAAAACTGCTACGAGTTTAATTGAACAAGCGCGGCAGTTGTCTTCGAGTCGAAAACATGAGGAGGCGGTGGACAAGTATATAGAAGCTATCCGCAAGAATCCGCAACTGCTGGACAATGAGTACTACAATATGCGGACGGCATTTAAAAATGGGAAAGGATGGCCAAAATTCGTGAAGATGATGCGCGAAGTAGGGATCGAGAAATTTCAAAGATCCTCCTATCGCTTTGGGGAGATCGTCAGGGAGCTGACGCGCGAAAAGCAGTACGACGAAGCGCGTGAACTGTTTAAGTTACTTCTAGACGGTGACATGAACGCGATACGTAGCGCGATGCTCTATATTGGCCGAGACAGCAATTTTAAGCCAGACGCTGAGATCATAGAAAAGCTTGTTAAGCAGCTGAAGCAGCAGCGGCCGACGACAGGAGTCCAATACGTTTATTCCCGGTCCAATAATGGTACGGCCTCAGGCTTGATCAATTACATGACCCGCATGGTTTCCGGTGATAAGGAACGCAGCGCTGAACTTGTGGAGCATCTGGCGGCGGCGCTCAAGGAACGACCTGATTCCTTGTTTGAATCTTCTGTGCTTGCGATGCTTTACATTCAAGCCAACGAAAAAGATAAGGCGGAGTCGCTAGTTTCAAAGATGCTCAAAGCCGAAGCGAAAGATCCTATGTGGGCCCAGGCCATGTGGGCGATTGCATCGGAGTTTGCTCAGGAAAAGAAGTCTTTCGAAACCGTTTCGAAAATCATGGAGGAGGTCGTTGCGTCGGAGGACCAAAGTATCAAGTCCTACGAGTCGCGATTTGAAAACGCACCTAGTAGCTTGTTAGTCTACGCGTTCGAGCAGACTGGGCAAAAGGAACGAGCACGTAAGCTCTTGGTGAAAGCCATGGAGGATCTGAAGGTCGATAAGCAGCAAGACCAGTACAATCCAGGATACGGTGAATATCAGTACATCTCTTCTATGGATAGCCTTGCTCGACGTTTACTGAATTCTGGTGCGGTTGCTGAAGCCTACGTGGCTTACAGCAAGGCCTACGCGGATGAAGCGATGCTCAAACGGACGGAAAATTGGAGTGGGAGTTCGAACAGACGAAAAGATCAATTGCAAAAATCCATTACTGCGAAGATGACGAATGAAGTGGTTTTTGGCTTGTTGGAAAAAGCTCTACTAGCCGATGCAGAAACTGCTGGTCAGTCCTTCTTGCTTTCCCCTAAGACTTCGGGTGATACCTGGACGGGTAAGCGTGTGAGTCTCCCACTGGAAGGCTTTGTTAAAAGTGCTGGCAAGGATCCGAAGTTGAAACTGATGCTGATCAAGTGCCTTGAGGACTCGAAGGTCGATTTTGACAAAGACGAAAAAACCTTGCCGCAGCTCGTTAGCCGCATTGTGCTGCTTTCGAAGGCTGGAATGCCCGAGAATCTGCGGACATCGGAGTTGGAAAGAGTCAACAAGTGGATTTCGGAGAATCCCGCGGTTGAGTCGGACGATTTAGCAGATCCAGCCCTGAATGCTGAATTGCTGCTTTCGGTCATGGCTCGTTCTCTGCAAGAAGCAACACTCGAAGGAGAGGAGGCCATATCGGTTGAGGAGCTTTCTTATCAGTTGCTTGAACGATCGATTTATGCTGCAGACTCTCTCAAGCGAAATGATCTCGCTTTTGGATTGCGTGTCCAGTTAGCTTCGCAGGTTGCAGCACGCGACAAGAAAAAAGCCGAAAAACTGTACTTTGAGGCGCTGGATGTACTGTTGCCTCAGGATAAGGAGTAGAGAGTAATGCTGCGTTTCATTCGTGTTTCTTGCTTGCTGCTAATTGCACTTTCTCCGACTCCAGCGTGGGCCCAGTATGCGGTTCCGCAACTTTCAAGAGCGAAGCCCAATAAGTCCGATGCAAGTGATCGAGCAATGGCGGCCTTGGAGCTGGCCAAACTTGCCGCGCAAGATGGTCTGGTCGATGTGTCCTTTGAGGCGGTGCGTCGGGCCATCGGCAAGGGACCGCCGGTCAAGGCGGTGGATCTGGGTGGCCTGTTGAGTAGCAATCCAAACGCTTCCCAAGCCATGATGCGCATGGGGGGAATGGGAGGCATGGTGGCCGATGATTCTCGCCAACGTCTTGCAGAGAAACTGATTGAGTTAAATAAGACATGGG
>JBCCEO010000089.1:0-16110 GCA_039030255.1 Planctomycetota bacterium
CAAAAATGCTTCCATGACTTGCTCCCAAATCCATGGACTGTCGGTGCTCCCTTGCACCTGAAAAATCAAGTGCCAATGCTAGCATTCGAATGCAGACAGCCTTAGTGCGCAAATATCTCCACATCTTCAGCAGTCGTCAGAACCGTTAGAACCACTTCAGCCAAACTTCTGCCGAAGAGCGCAAACGGCGTAGAACAGCTTAAAAGTACGACCAATCGCTGGAGTGCAGGCTTTAGCCGCTTCCAATCTGCACTGTCAACACGCCCGGCTGCTTACGTCTCACTGACCAGTAAAATCAACTTGGATAGTAACGTTTGGTTTGGTGCTGCTACGACCGCCGTAACAGCGCTGCGCTCGTAATGGCCTACTTTTCTGGTAACGGAAGTCGTCAGAATGACCGCGCTGGAGTGCAGGCTTCAGCCGCTTCCTTTCAGCAGTCAACAAGCCCGGCCGCTTGGGGGCTTTCAACGGAGCGAAAGGCGACAATAAAACGCAAGAGGCTGTGCTAGCTCGGCACGCCGCTCAGAACGGAAGACTTGATATTAGTCAGCTGGAATCGGTTTTCCGTAAGACGCTGTCCTTCGGAAACAATGCTGGCAGAAAACTCAAACACATCGCCGACGACTTCTTGCAGTTTGATGGTGGCCGTCAATTGGTCTCCCGGTCGTGCAAAACCGCGGTAACGAGCTCGTTTGACTTTGACCAAGACGCCCAACGCGTATTCGTTGAAGTGTGGATCATGCGTATTGTACTCTTGCATTGGATTGTGTTCCGCAGCAATGAGGATGCCGGCAGATTGCGTGGTCATCTCCTGCATCATGGCACCGGGCAAAACTTGGGCACCAGGAAAATGCCCCTGGAAAAAGTACTCGTCGCCGCTGAGCACTTTTTCGGTCACGACTTCCGTCTCGCTAATGGACAGAATCCGATCCACCATCAAATAGGGTGAGCGGTGATGAAGGTAGTCGGTGACGTTGTCGAATCGATGCTTGTGAAGCTGTTGCATGAGTTCGGTATTCAGTGCTAGGTCGAGGACCAAAAGAAAAGGGAGCTTTCAGACACGATCACTCTAGCGGATCGCTGCGACCTCGCGAAGCCCTGGTTGGGAAACGGGAGGTTTAATTGTAGTGGGCGAGGCAACGAGTCCCCCAATCAGTTGAATTGGTCGCTGAAGGATTCGTAGCCTCATCCACGACGTTTATCGCGTTCAAGTATTTGAACTCGCTTCAACCCATTGATCTATCTGCGGATGACCAAGGGGCTTCCAGGCTCTCACGATGTTTGAATCTTGCTGAACGAGCAGCTGCAGACATCCTAAATAATCGCCGGAGTCCTTGTACCAGCCGTGCATGGCTCCTTGCCGCAGCCAACCCAAGGGTGTGGACTGGAAGTCAGTATCTTCGACAGTCAAAGAGGCCGAATAAGCTAGCGCGGCCGCGCTCATTTCACGATTGCCGTGAAAAAGGGACCACTGCAGGACCGTGGCACCATGCTGACTCCGCTCGTCAGGACTAAACCCTGCATCTAGCAATCGTCTTACGGCTTCGGTTTCATTGTTGCGGGCCGAGTGGGCAACGTGCTGGCGCTGCGCAGCGCTTAAGCCGCTGACAGGGTCTGGTGAACTCGCGTGAATTTGCTGAAGTTCACGATCCAGCTGCAGCAAGCAGGCGTTGAGAAAACGAGTCGCCGTATCACTGCGACTCAGGAAGAGCTCTAGAATTTCACTATGCCGCTTGCTATGAGCAACTTGATGCGGTGTGAGATACCAGCCCAGAGTCCAAGAGTAGATGCAATCGGCCGCGCTGCTGGGGAAGAAGTCACGACTTATCTCCCAGCATAGTACTGATTCATCCGCGTTGAGGATCCTTTCGGCAAGTTCGCAATCCCCAAGTGCCGCGGCCATCATGATGTCCGTCGTGCATCCCTGGTCAATCAAGAAACGCACAATTTCAGGATGATCGGAAATCATGTACTGCGCCGCAGTCGACTCGTGGTCGACGCATTTCGCGTTCAGATCGGCACCTAGGGAAACTAGGTACTCGGCGACTTCGATGTTGCCAGCGCAGTGCAGCGGCGTTTTGCCATCAGGTCCACGGGCCGCAAGTAACTGCGAATCCTTGGCCAGCATCGCTTGAAGCTCTTCGAGTTTGCATAACTCTGCAGCGGACCAAACTTCGAGCTGTGCACCACGGCAGATCAGCTCGTCGGCGAGCTGCCGGCCCGTATTATCCAGTACTCCGAAGCCACCGGCCCACCAATCACTCTTCTGATTGATGTCAGCTCCGGCCTCAATTAGTCGATCGACCATGGCCAAGTTGCTCTTGGCCTGGACTACAGCGGGTGCACCAAAATGAAACCAAGATCCGTTGAGCTCTTCAACCGAGAAGGAATGCGTGGTGAGTACCTCGTTCAGATTCGCGACGGAATCCGAAAAAACGGCTTCGACGAACGCTTTGATATTGGGCTTCTCAAGTTCAATATGACGTTCCGATTCTTCCATCAAAACCACCGCAGTAGAGGTTTTTTGTATCCCCAGCTGAGAGCGAGAGCGTCGGCTGCCTCTTCCTTGTCGCTAATCTCGCCCCATCCTCCATTGCGAAGAAAGGCGTGGGCGAATTCATGCGCGATGATATAGAGTGCAAAGTCCTCGGGAGCTCGATCCAGCTTTTTTCGCAACACAACACATCGGCTCACATGCGTACCAGTGGTGGGAAGCGGCATGAACATCCGCGAGCCTTGTCCAGGCTCAAAGTCCTCCAGTCGCACGTCAAAGGTCGAGTCCTCGAAAAAGTCTTGCAGGACTTCTTGCGGTAAGGAATCGAGCACGCGTCGGATTCTATCTTGCAGATTGCCATATTCGGCGAAAGCACGTAGGTACTGCTCAATGCTTGGTTGTTCGTCCGCGCTCCGGTTACTGTCCGTATTCACATCGACTCACTGTAGCAATGCGAAGAGTAAAACGTTGATCGAAAGCTTGGCCGCATCGTCGCGAAAATATCCTTTGCACTGCAGCGAGTGTTTGCTTTCCAGAGCGCAGCTCAGGTCCAGTGGCGAAAAGACAACGGCAACACGTCCATTCTTTTTCGCAATCTCTAGCCTTGGCGGAATCCGTCGCGTTGCGGCCGCCAGCGTGTCGCCAGCTTGATTCGGATCGATGACCTGAAGATCACGAATGATCTCACCAGTAAATTTGTCGGTAAACATAGGGTGCGAAGCGGGTGCGTTTTCTAGTTCTTCGCCCAGGATGATTTCAATCTCTCTGCGAAAGCTCTCGGCGAAAACTTCGTCGGCGCAGATTGCATCGGCGAACAGGAAGCCGTCGTTTTCGAAAAACTCCTTCAGCGCCTCGCGCTGCTCCGTGCTGAGGATCAATTCACCGCGACCATGCATGTAGACAATTGGGTGATTCTGCAAACCTTCCTTTGTAATCGGAATTATCTTGCGTTCGCTACTCATTCGAAAGGGTCGCGATTTGTTAAACCATTGCACAAGATTTGTAATGGACTGTGTCGCATCGTCGTAACCCGCATTGTGCTGAAGCTTGGGCAGAGTGAAGACGCCGCGCTCGGTCGGAGTTTGGCTATCGACATCTTCTAGGATCGTGACTGCGTCCAATTTCTCCTTGAGCTCTTTTCCTGTTGCGTAAGAAAGCACGTTCACGCCAATCAATGTTGCTGTGTCCAAGTCCTTGCGAATTTTTTCGTTGTATTTTGGCTTGGCACCGTAGGGAGCGTTCAATTCCCAGCGGCAGGAAAGGCTGTATGGCACATAGATCACGCCGAGACGGCAGCAAGTTTGTACACCGTAAATGTTGGCGTCACGATCGGGCAATCCATCGGGTTGTACCTTGCCCTCGGCGTACCAGATCGGATGGTCTGGCGGCAACGCTTCTAGTGGCTTGTCCCACAATTCCACCACGAGCTTGCGGAAGTAATCTTCAAATTCCGTGCCATTGCAGCCATCTCCGTTGCATCCTTCGGCAAAAATAAACCCGCCAGCGTCGACATACTCTTTCAGCAGTAGTTTTTGTTGCTGTGTGAAGCGTGGCGTCCTGCTACCGCTAATAAAGAGCACGGGCGATTGCAGTAGGTCTTGGAGGTTGGAAAGTTCGATATCGACAGTCTGCCAAGCCAGGACGCGTTTCCAAACTTGCTCGGTATGCGAGGTTAAGTTTTGAACGCCCATGGAGTGATGATTCCAGTCGTCTTTTTCGACGCTTGGATACTGCAAGCGGCTCACAACGATTTTTCGCTTGCCCTTGGCCAGAAACAAAAGTGCAAAGGAAGAGTCGACAATATTGTTGCCATCTTGCTGTCGACTAGCCTGAAACTGCCCACCAATATTGTGCTTGGCGTTGATCAAATAGTCGGCGCCTTCGCGGTACCAGTCATGAGCCGTCCTTCCCACGATGTAGCGACGCCCAGTTAGTCTCCCTACACGTTCTAGAGCGTACATGTAGTAGTAATAGTAGTTAGAAGTCATACCAGGATTACTTCTCACGCTAAACATTCTTCCCAGTTCTTCGAGGGCTCTTTCGATGCGATCATTTGTCGAGTCCTCTTGGCCACAACAATTGATGGTTGCACCAACAGAGCTCTCACGGCCATTCGTTTGGGAACCCGCGATGATCAGGGAGGCAATGCCCGCGCACGTCATGCTGCCCCGAGCTTGTTGCGAGCCTCGGTAACCAAAGGCACCTGAGGCGAGTTGGTTGCGCGACCAGTAATCCAAGGATCTGGAAAACACAGTTTCCCAGATTTCTTGCTTCTTGAAGTTCACTACTCCGCTACGCTGAGCTTCGTGTAGGGCTAAAAGTGCAAATTGACTGTTTGATTCGTCGGAGTTGCCATGCTTCTGAATGTCGTAGGCCCAACCACCGTCGGCTTGCTGAGCCTTGATAAGCCATACTGCGTTGTCTTGAATCCTTTTGGCGTACTTTCGAGGGTTGGCCGTGCACAGCGCCATGGTTTGAAGAGAGACGGTATAGACGTGTTGTAATTCCCGATCATTGATAAAGTTCAGTGCCTTGGCCATCCTGGGGTCCTCGGGCTCAACCCCCGCATTCAACAGTGCCAGCGCGGCCAAGCAGGAAACGCCGCGCTGATACTGGTGCCCAATCGAGAACTCGGGCCAGCCTCCGTCACGCTGCTGATTCTGGAACAAGAATTTGATCGTCGCTTGGACAACTTTTTCGACTTCTTCGGCCGTAATGTCCTGACGCGGTGGTTGTGCCTTAGCTTTCCCAAGATCAAGAGCTGTGAAAATCGGCAGCACAATCCAGACGACAAGAAACGGAAAAATCCTACGTCCAAGGCAGAATTGCGTGCTCATTTGGAACCAGCTGTTGCCTTTCATGCCCAGTTTCCGACTTCAGAAAGAGTTGTGAGATAGGAGTAGCCGTAGAAACAGCTAAGATAAACCCTACTGGCATTACTACTGAGCACCACTCGCAACTCAGCCGACCAGTCAAAAAACTGTTGCCTAATAACGGGAAATTGTCCAGAGCAGCTCTAATTCTGCACAAAGTCTTTCCAATCTGGGCAGCAACAGGATGCGACTCTCCCGCAGAACTATGCAACAGATGGAAAAAAATACGTCAAATAAACGTCTTACCTACTCAGTATATCAGCCAACACACTCATCATCGGATTGGTACTGCAAAGCTTGCCAAGAGTTCAACTAGGAATGCCAAGTGTCGAATAAGCCCGCTGCAAACAAGAACAAAAATGTTGGAGATCTGCTCCGCGAATTTCGCGAACATCGCGATACGATGCGAGCTGAATTGGCCAAGGTGGTTATAGGCCAAGACGAGGTAATCGAGCAATTACTGATAGCGATACTCTCGCGCGGTCACTGCCTGCTCGAAGGTGTGCCGGGGCTGGCGAAGACATTGATGGTCAGCTCCTTGGCTCGCATCGTTGACGTTGACTTCAACCGAATTCAGTTCACGCCTGACTTAATGCCCTCTGATATCACTGGCACCAACGTGCTCGACGAGGATGATGAGGGCAAGCGACAGTTTCGATTCGTGCAGGGCCCCATCTTTACCAACATTCTGCTGGCGGACGAAATCAACCGAACGCCGCCGAAGACACAAGCCGCCTTATTGCAGGCGATGCAAGAGCGTGAGATTTCAGTTGGCAGAACGACTTACGATTTGCCCGATCCGTTTTTTACGATTGCCACGCAAAACCCGATTGAGCAAGAGGGAACCTATCCCTTGCCAGAAGCACAGTTGGACCGCTTCATGTTCAACATCAAAGTCGGCTACCCGACTGCAGATGAAGAAGAGCAGATTCTGTTGGCGACGACCCGCAACGAAAAACCGGAAGTCAGCAAAGTGCTTTCAGCGCGTGCGATCATCAACATTCAAAAGTTGGTGCAAAGCGTGGCGGTCAGTCCTTTTGTGGTGAAGTACGTGGCGCAGCTTGTGCGTTCTACCCGACCAGCGGACGAACGGGCACCCGGATTCATCAAGGAGCTAGTCGATTGGGGCGCAGGGCCGCGTGCAGGTCAATTCTTGATCAACGGCGGAAAAGCTATCGCCGCAATGGATGGCCGCTTCAGCATCGCCATCGACGACATTCGGGCTGTCGCCATTCCGGTCTTGCGACACCGCGTGAGTACGAACTTTCAGGCCCAAGCCGAGGGCATGACAACCGAAAAAATCATTGAGCGCTTGATTGCTGAAATTCCTGAACCGACCGTACCCAAGTTTGCAGGTGGCGAGGCACCTCCAGCGCCTCCACCGGTTCCGAAAAGGTAAACGCAAAGACACAGGGAACCGATGGCTGCTGTTGAACAATATCTGAAACCCGAGCTTGCCGCTCAAATCAAGCGGCTCGATCTGCGCGCCAAGATGGTCGTGCGCGGATTTCTACAAGGCCTGCACTCCAGTCCCTTTCACGGATTCAGCGTCGAGTTCAGCGAGCACCGCCGCTACGCAGCTGGCGACGATCCCAAGGACATCGATTGGATCGCCTATGCGAAGACTGGAAAATACTATGTCAAGAAGTTTGAATCGGAAACGAATTTGACTGGCTACTTGGCCATCGATCTCAGCAAGTCGATGGACTACACCTACCAGCAGCAGTTGACGAAGCTGGATTATTCGATTTGTCTCTCGGCCGCATTGGCCTACTTAATGATCCAGCAGCAGGATCCAGTCGGCCTCGTTACCTTTGATACAAAACTTGGTGCCAGCGTGCCGCCGCGAAGTCGCCGTGGGCAATTGCCGACTATTTTGAGTCAACTGACCAAGCTGCAGGTAGCTGGCGAAACCAATTTGGCTGCTTCACTAGTGCAGTTGGCCTCCATGCTCAAGACACGCGGTCTGATCATGCTCTTCAGCGATCTGCTCACGGAAGAAGAACCCATGCTCAAGGCGCTTCGCAATCTCCGACATGCGGGGCATGACATCATCGTTTTTCATATTCTTGATGAGGCCGAAGTTACTTTTCCCTTCAGCGGAATGGTCCAGCTTCGTGATCCAGAAACGGGGGCCAGCGAGCCTGTGCGAGCGGCAGAAGCGGGCGAAGACTTCCGGAAGAAGATCGAGGAGTTTCGTGCTCGAATGGACAAAGAGTTATCTGAAAGCGGAATCGATTATGTTCCGCTAGATACAAGCATGCCCTACGACAAAGCCTTGATGGAATACTTGCTCAGTCGCCGTGGACGATTTTAATTCTCGATTCATTGACTTTTCGATAACTTTTCAAGCCGACCTTTCATTTCTGTGCCGCCGACGATCCATGATCGCCCAACATCTGAAAATCTTGAAACTAGCCAATGATCCAGGAGGTCTCGCGTGAGCTTTCTGCACATTACCTTATTGGCTGGCATGGCGGCGGTTACCGTGCCGATCATGATGCATTTGTTTGGCCAGCGTCAGCCGCAGTTGATTGATTTTCCAGCGCTGCGATTCGTGAAAGAGACGCGGCAAGAACAGAGTACAAGTTGGCAACTGCGACACTTCTTGTTGCTGTTGTTGCGCATCCTGATGCTGGCCATGTTGGCTCTTGCAGTAGCTCGACCCCGAGTGCATAGTTCGACTTTGAATAGCATCTTCAGCGTATCTGCAGTGGGCTTGTGCGCGGCCTTGGCTACAATCGTCGCCCTTGCAGCTCTGGCCGGCAAGCGTCAGCGGAGTATCTTGTTTGTTACTAGCCTTATCGCGCTCGTTCTCTGGGGAATTACTGCATGGTGGGGCGTTCAGAGCTTGTCCTCCAGTCCTCCACCGCCAACAGCAGATGATTCAGCTCCAGTAGCTGCTGTCATCATTGTGGACAATAGTCCCACAATGGCTTATCGCTTTAACAATACTTTGCGTTTGGATTCCGCCAAAGAGGAAGCATTATGGGTGTTGGAAAAGCTTCCAGATGAGAGCAAAGTTGCTGTGCTGGTCGGTGCGCCCGTTTCGTCCTTGGGGTTGGATCCGTCTACGGCCAAGGCCCAAGTTCAGCTCTTGGAGACACGCGCAGCCCACGTGGACTTGCTTTCCCGATTGCGGACGGCTATTGACTTGGTGCTCAAAAATGAGCTGGAGCGCAAGGAGGTCTATATACTGACAGACATGATGTCTCCTGCATGGTCAAGCTCGCAGCCCGGCCTGAAGGAATTGCTCGATGAGCATCGCAGTGATGTGCTTGTGCAAATTATCGATGTGGGTTTGGAAGATCAGGCGAATTGGTCTTTGGGTGATCCCAAGGTTAACGCGGAATCGGTTGTGGTTGGCGGCGACATCGAAGTTGAAGTGCTCGTCACTCGTCCCGATTCAGTTGCTGGCAATTCGAACAATCTTAGCGTTACCGTAGAATTGCTGCGCGAAGGAATCAATCCGCGTTTGCCCATCGTGCGTGCGGGCAAGTTGGAAACGGCGCCTTCCGCGGTCGTGGACCGTAAGGTGATCGACTTGAGCAGCAAGGCTTCTTCGCTTGTCAAACTGCGGGCGAACGAGTTGCCAGAAGGCGTGCATCACTTCACGATTCAAATCGATAAGACTGATCCCCTGGCAATCGACAATCAGCGATTCTTTTCGATTGAGGCCCGTCCTGTACAACCAACGTTGATACTGGCCGATGATCCTGATTTGGCAGAAATGCTGCAGTTTGTGGTGGGTGATCCAGACACCGGAATCTCGGACACGATTCGTTTTGCGCAGCTCAATCAAACACCTTTAGGACGATACGCATTGCTTTGGTTGCATGATCCGCCACCAATGTCAGAGCAGAACGCGACGAAGCTTCAGGAATTTGTCGAACAAGGCGGAAGTGTTTTGCTGGTGCTGGGACCGGCCATAGGCACCACCGACTCGATTCAAGGCAACGGGCTCGCCAAGTTATTTCCTGGTCCAATCACCGAACTCAAAACCCGAGATATTGGTGGCTCCGATTCCTTCTTAACGCCCATCGCGCTGAGTCACCCGATGTTTCAGGACTGGGGAGATGAAATCACGGATCAGGTTTGGAATCGGTTTAGTATTTACAATAACTGGCACGTGAGTGAGGTATCAGATAATGCCTCGGTGGTGATGCAGTTAAGCGATGATAATTCGCCAGCTATTCTGTCAGAGAATCGAGGCAAGGGCCAGATTCTGACCTTCACGACACCGGTGCCTGACTTTGCGACCAACGATCGGCCGCTCTGGAATAATCTGTGGAGCACTGATGATCCCTATGAGGCATTTTCGCTCTTGTATGGCGGACTGGCTTCCTTGTACGGTGCCTCGCGCGAAAGCTTGAATCACTCTGTTTCAGTTCCTATCTCGCTTCGCAATGATGAAGCCAAATGGCCATCACGATACGAGCTTTATCTACCCAATGCGAAAACAAAGCGCGTGCAAGCCAACGAAGGCAATCTCGACGTAGGGAGTTTTGAGCAAGCGGGAATTTATCGATTGCGTGGGCTGCGTGGCGATCCAATCTCGCGAGGATTCAGCATCAATGCGCCATCAGCCGATACTGCTTTGCAGCGCGTAAGTGCACCTACGGTATTACAGCAGCTGGGCGAGGAGAATGTTCGTATTGCCTCAAATCGCGACGAAGTGGAAAGCAGTGTTGGGCAGGCGCGCTTTGGTCGCGAACTCTACCCCCTCCTGATGTTATTTGTCGCAGGCTTGTTCTTGGCCGAACAAGCTATGTCGAATTTGTTTTACAAGATCAAGTTTCGCTAATTTTGTAACGTCAAGTCTGCGAGGAAAACATACTTGGATATTCAGCAGTACAGTATCGATCCGGTTTTCGGATGGTTCGCCATGATTTTCGTGGCCGTGCTGCTAATTGCAAGTTTGTGGCTTTCCTTCGCAAGCCAGGGTATTTCGCTCGGCGGCCGTATGGTGCTGTTCCTGTTGCGTCTGGTGGCGATGTTGGTTTTGCTGATTGGTTGGTTGCGGCCAGGCTTGGTATCGGAAGTGACTAAGGAGACGCCTGGTGCCGTAGCCGTGCTAATGGATTATTCACAGAGCATGACACTGCCGAGTGAGTCTGCGGACTTGTCTCGGTGGCAGATGCAGCAGCGAGTTTGGGAAAGGCTGCAGTCGGAAACGGATCTTCAGATCGGTGAGACGCGTCTTATACCGTACTTCTACGCAGAAAAGCCTGTGGCTGCCGATTCTGAGGACTTGCCCGGGCTGACAAACACCTTTGAACAAGAGCCCGAAGGCAGGATAACAGATCTCGGGCAAACGCTTTCAGAACTGGCAAGTCTTCAAGTCGAACCGCCTCTGCGCGGTGTCATTGTGATGGGAGATCTAACGCAAACGGCAACGCCCGCTACTATCGATCCTAGTTTGATTGCTAGACAGATGGCGCAGCTCGATCAACCGATCTTCGTTGTTGGACTCGGGCATCGCGGTGACCAGTCGAAGATTCGCGATGTTGGAATTGAGGGGCTGCAAGAGAATTTCACCGCTTTTGTGAAGAAAGAGCTAACTGTTCGCTTGATCATCAACGCGAAGGGTATGAAGAATCAGCCAATCAGGCTGGAAACTCGGCTGCGGGCTAGTGGCAAGCAAGATATCGTTGTGGATTCGCGCGAGATTCTGGCTGTGAATTCTTCGCAGCTTATTCCTCAGGAACTGACGATCGAAGTTCCTGAAGTTGGTGATTATATGCTGGAATCGGTGGTTCAAGTCGACGCGGAAGATCAGATCCCATCCAACAATCAGGCGATCAGCTTTATCAGTGTGCGCGATGGAGGAGCCAAAATACTTTGCATTGATGGATCACCCCGGTTTGAACAATCGTTCTTGCGGCGAGCACTGAACGATTCCTTGGATTTTGATGTGGACTATTTGCTGTTATGGGAATCGGATCGTAAGGCTCGAAAGGGAAGGCCGAGCACGATCGAGCAAGATGTCAAGTTGACCGATTACGATGCCTTTCTCATCGGTGACGTGGCTGCATCGGAGTTCTCGAGGGAAGCACAAAGTATTCTGGCGCGTCACGTCGAGGCCGGGGCGGGAATCATTTTCAATGGCGGCTATCACAGCTTCGATGCTGGAGGCTACGGAAGATCGGGACTTCGTAGTTTATTTCCTATCGAGCTTGGTCAAGGTTCCGTTCAGGCATTTGATAAAAAAATCGATCCGCGTTTTCACATTCAAGGTGATGTACAACTTCGCTTGCGAGATCCGCATCCTATTACGGCAATTTTGCCTGAACCGGAAAACTCGGCAATGTGGTCCTCGCTTCCCCCGCTTTCAGGAATCAATCGAATTCGTCGTAGTATTGGTCCTGGAGTGCAGTCGCTCCTGCAAACCACAGATGGGAACGACGTCTTGGTGAAGGGACAGTATGGCCAAGGCCGTGTGTTGGCATTCGCCGGTGATTCTACTTGGCGCTGGTGGATGGCTGGTGAAAGTAAAATCTGCAAGCAGTTCTGGCGACAAGCCGTGTTGTGGTTGATCAGCCGCGAAACGCTTTCCGAGGGTTTTAAGCTGAATATGGAAACAAGACGATTACTCGTAGACCAAAATCCAGAGGTTCAGATTGAGTGGTTTGGTGGCAGCGATAACAATCCCATGCCCACGGAAGTAGCGGTGGAGCTTTCGCGGGACGGCACCAGTATTTCCACTCAGCAGCCCGTCTTGGATGGCGAAAATCAGATGAAGGTCAAATTGAGTGGGCTCCGCGAGCCGGGCTTGTATCGCGCGAAACTACAATCGACCGGTACGGATGGCCTGGGATACGAAAGTGAAATTGCGTTTATCGTCAAAGACGAATCGCGGGAGTTGTCGCGGCCAGATCCCGATTGGCAGATGATGAAGAATATTGTCTCCGCCAATCAAGCTGCAGGTGGCAAGCAGATCCTCCCTGATGAAATCGATCAGGCGATAGACTTGCTTAGGGAGCGTCAGGAATCTGCCAAAGTCACGTCGATCGAAAAACGCCGTCTGGGTGATTCTGCAATCGATTCTTGGATCTACCTTGTCATCTTTTGCTTGCTAATGAGCATGGAGTGGGGTTTACGGAAGAGTTGGCAGCTCCCCTAACCGGCCTCCGCGTCTAGTCTTAGGTTCTTCAACGAGCTTTGTTGTCGGAACCGAGCCTGCCCTACAAGCGGACTTAGAGCCATTTCCCTCGCCTTAACCGCATAATCGGTACTGCGGCCTTTATTGACGAGTTTCCTTTGGACCGACTTTTTAATTCTTGGTATGATTGGCGTCTCCATTTTCCCGGAAACATTTGATCGTCTGAGAACTCGATGGCAACCGCAGAGTTTGTCCAAAGCCCTGGAGCTAAGACTTCGTATTCTGGCCGCAGTCGTATGGCCAAAGTCACGGGCTTTGAAATCGCCGCAACAGGCAGCTATGTACCAGAACATGTAGTCGCCAACGAAGATCTTGCCGAGCTTGGATGCGATAGCGACTGGATTGTCCAGCGCACGGGTATTTTGGAAAGACGTCGTGCTGCCGAGGATCAGGCTGCCAGCGATTTGGCTTACATCGCGGCGACCGAGTGCTTGAAGAAAGCAGGTGTCGACGCTGCCGAAGTTGACTTGATTTTGGTTGCAACCCTTTCACCCGATCATGCGACTCCTTCGACCGCGTGTCATTTGCAACGTCGTTTGGGATGTTTGGCTCCTGCGATGGATTTGAATGCGGCATGTGCAGGCTTCATGTTTGCGTTGGTGACTGGTGGCCAGTTTGTTGCTTCGGGAACATCCAAGTGCTGCTTGGTGGTTGGCGCAGAAGTCATGAGTCGCACGGTGAATCCAAAGGACGTGAAGACGTATCCACTCTTTGGCGACGGAGCCGGTGCTGCCCTGCTGCGTCCAACGGACAAAGAAGGCATGGGACTAACTAGCTACACACTTGGATCGGAAGGCTGCGGTGGCCAGGCGTTGTGCATTCCGAGCGGTGGTAGTCGTTTGCCCATTTCGCCTGAAACGGTCGCCCAAGGGCTTCACTACATGACGATGGAAGGCCGCACGGTCTTCAAATGGGCCGTTCGAGTTGTCGCCGACAGCTGCCACGACTGCTTGCACGACGCAGGACTGACCATCGACGACATCGACGTTTTGATCTTGCATCAGGCCAATGTTCGTATCATCGATTCTGCCGTTGCCGATATTGGAATCGATCGCGACAAAGTGGTTGTCAACTTGGATCGCTACGGCAACACGTCGGCGGCCAGTATTCCTTTGGCCTTGGATGAAGCGATAGCCGCTGGTCGAATCCAGCGTGGAAATCGTGTCTTGCTTTGTGGCTTTGGCGGCGGACTCGCTTGGGGAACGGCAATTCTTCAGTACTGATTACTGAGAATTGCTGACAATCTCCCGCGAATTGCCCGCCTTGTTGTAACGTGACCTAGAGAAAAACGAACATACAATGTCTGCTTGTTTTGTTCGCCTCTCGAAAACTGACCTTCCTTGCGAGAATTCATTTTCTTGCCCGCCAGCTGGCCAACTAACATAGATGCAGTTCATCCCCCTCACTTTCTTGTAGCCTCAAAGTCTCCGAATGCGTGGTTTTCTAACTTTCTCGATTGTGATGCTCGCTTTGGGTGGCATCGGCACGGCGATCTACGTTCCGGTCGCGGCCATCATCAAAGAACGCAACAAGCCAGCGTATCGAGCCAAGCCGGTCGTCGAAGGCGACATTACTTTGAACGTCAATGCAACGGGTAACGTCGAACCCGTTTTGCGAGTCACAGTGGGCGCTGTCGTCAGCGGTCCGATCAAAGAGCTGTATGTTGATTTCAATGAGCATGTCAAAAAAGATCAGCTCATGGCCAAGATCGACCCGCGAATTTTCGAGTCCATCGTTCTTCGAGATCGAGCCTCTTTGGAGACTCGAAACGCGGAAGTGCTGCGAGCCGAAGCTCGATTGCAACAAGCGGTCAACGCCGAGGAGCGAGCCAAGAAGCTGATTGCGAAAAACGCAGGACTGATCTCAGAAACGGAGGTCGACGAAATGCGTTTCAACCGCATGGCCTCTGAAGCCGAGTTAAGTGTTGCCAAAACTGCGGTCCAGCAAGCACAGGCCAACTTGAACAACTCAGAAGCCAACCTGGAATACTGTGAGATTCGATCCCCAGTAGACGGGATCGTGGTGGATCGAAAAATCGATGAAGGTCAAACGCTTGCAGCACAATTTCAAGCACCTGAGCTCTTTACCGTCGCTCCTGAAATGGACAAGCGGATGTTCATCTACGCTTCGGTGGACGAAGCGGATATCGGGCTGATTCGCCAAGCGCAAAAGGCAGATAATCCGGTCAAGTTTACGGTTGATGCTTATCCAGGTGAGATTTTCGAAAACGGCAAGATTCGTGAAGTTCGATTGAGCAGTACGGAGGAATCCAATGTGGTGACGTATCCTGTTGTAGTCGAAACACCCAACAGCGAAATGAAGCTACTGCCTGGAATGACAGCTAGCCTATCCTTCCAAGTGGAACAAAAATTAGCCATTACCAAGGTTCCAAACGCGGCCTTGCGATTTTTTCCCCCGAATCGTGGTCACGTGCATCCGGACGATCACAAGATTCTAGATGGCGTTGAAGAAGCCAACGAACTCTCAACGCAGCAAGAAAACGCAGAGCGCTCCGCTACAGAACGAGCCACCGCGAACGAAGATAGCCAAAGACGACACGTTTGGATCTTTGACAAAGAAAAACTTCAGCTACGAGCCCGAGAAGTATTCGTCGGGATCTCAGACAGCCGCTACACCGAACTCATTTCTGGCGACGTCAAACCTGATGACGAACTCGTCGTCAGCGAAGACAAGAAGAAGTAGCTGGGCTTTGCCCAACCCACAGGGTTACTAACTTACTCTCCCTCCTGCGCAGCAGGTTCCGGGCACCGAAGCTTGCTTTGGTCGTGAGAGTCGGGCTATCGAGCCCGAAGAAGGTTCTTCTCAGTTGCACTTCCCTGCTCGACGCACATTCGTTTGCCACACAAAAAAACCCTCCTTCGAAAAGGAGGGTTTTTTCAATTTTACTTCGCTTCTAAGTCTCTCAGGTTGAGAGTTCTTAGTTGCCGATCGTCGGCGGGTTGTTGACGAAGAAGTCACGTGGACCACGTGTCGTGTAATAAGGGTAAGCGACTTGAGCCGTAGCAGGACCGCTTGGTCCGCCGTAGCCAGCTGGCATCGCATGACCGTGGCGGCCATGATGATTACCACTCAGGAATCGTTGGTAGTCTGTACCACCACGCTGCCAACCGACTTTGCAAGGCCGGCAACCAATTGGTCCACGGCATGAATTGCAATTGCGGCAATTGTTGTTGTTCAACAGTTCACAGCCCGTGCTGCAGCATAGAGTGATGACTAGGGCCAGTCCCAAAAGCAATTGTTTCATTTGCGTCTTCCTTTACGCAGCGTTGGCTCAGCTCGCAGGCGTTGGCTCACTTGAATCCAACTTGTCCGTGTCTGCCTGAGAATCTTTCGAAGGGCGCGTTGCGGGCGCACCACAACTCCGACAACCCATCCTTCGGTTCAATTCTTGGCCCTGATTGGGAAAATCCCTACTATTCGTTCACACCGATATTGCCTTGTCCGATTTGGCGACCACAATCAGCCCGGACGTATCCTTGTCGATGCGGTGCACAATGCCGGGTCGGCGAACGCCGCCAACGCCGGACAGGCTGTCGCCGCAATGCGCGAGCAGGGCGTTC